>NZ_JAUTWQ010000029.1:0-2987 GCF_046719735.1 Halobacillus rhizosphaerae | reverse complement strand
GGGATCTCACCCTGCCCTATCCTCCCATAGGAGTCTCGCAATTTCCCGGCCATCCTTGCGTTTAAGAGAAGAACGGAAATTATATCATAGAAGTTCTACTTCCCAACTTGAATACTAATCTCAATTGATAAGGCAGGTTCATCCGTGTAAGTTAGTTTATGAAGTAAGGTTTCGTTACTCTAAAGTATAGTGAGGGTTTCGGGAAACTTCGAGACTCCTGCGGGAGAGTAGTACAGGGTGTGACCCCGCAAGCCTAAAAGGATGAGGAGGCACACCGTACGCCCGCGGAAAGCGAGATGTTTCCCGAAACCCGTTCACTCCATTTTGGCAACGAAACCTTTCTTTTTTTATAATGATATGGATCTATTAGGGGAAACGGACTGATTTATTGATCTCTCATTATTTGTGAGCAGTGATTGCTCTGTAGATGACCCACATGAGTACAAAGGAGAAGAAGGCTAGTAAAATGAGGTTAAGAACGTACAAGTATCCGCTTCCTAAAAAATTCAACAGGGTATTAGACAGCGGCGGGTGCTGTAAATAAAGGTAATTCGAACCCAGCTGCTGATTGACAAATCCCACAACCCCTGTATATAACAGAAGATATACAAACGATTCAATCATCGACCTCCAAGTAATCCGCACAGTCGTCGACAGAATTAAAAACAGGCTCGTCCAGGAAATCGCCATATGATGAATGAAAAATTTCCAAAATCGGAAGTGATGATAATCGAAAGGAACATCAGGAGTAATCAGAGCTAAAATTGCAGGAAGAATGCCAATGAAGTAATTTAATTGAATAAGCTTCGGCTGATAAGTAAGCAGCGTGATTATCCCGATAAGAGAAGCCATGCCGCAAAGGTGCAGCGGAATGCGATCGGACATGCTCCACACCCCGTTAACCACAGCCCAAGTCTGGTAACTGAGTTCAGACAGGACAAGCATGCTGAACAGACTCCACCTGATCCAACCGTTAAAACGGGGGTGAGATCGGCCGAGTTTCACGTACATACATAGAGAGAAGGTTCCTAATAGGAATATTGCGAGCATAATCAAGTGAGTCGTCCCGAATAGAACGAAAGGCTCGTCCACCCATAAACCGAACCAGCTTTTCATGGAAACACATCCTAGTGAAACTAGATTTGCGGTTCTGAAACTAGATTTGTTGTGCTATGATTCTACCATAACTTGATGTACGGAAGAGGGGAAGTATGAAAAAGATCAATTGTTTCGAATGTGCACACTTCTTTACGACCTGGAATCCTTCCTATCCGAGAGGTTGTAAAGCTTATGAGTTTAAATCAAAAGAAATGCCGGCATCTCTAGTCTTTCAAACTACAGGAACACAATGCGAGCAGTTTCAGTCTAAACAGCGGAACGCATGGCAGAATCAGCCTGGTTCGAGCTCGAAAATAGATTTTAAACTGTAAATAAATTGAAATTTCTGATAGGAGCTCGTCCCATGTTATAAATTGTGGTATGCTGATGAATATTTATTAATAGAAGGAAGGGAGATGAAACAATTATGGAAAGAGAAAAATGGGGGTCCAAGCTAGGTTTTATGCTTGCTGCGATGGGATCTGCAGTTGGACTTGGAAATATATGGCGCTTTTCTTTCGTCGCGGGTAATAACGGGGGAGGTGCATTTTTACTCCTTTATTTAGCTTTCGTTGTCGTGATTGGAGTTCCACTTCTATTAACAGAAGTGAGTATAGGACGAAAGGCAGAAAGTGACGTGGTCGGTTCCTTTAAAAAGCTTGCACCCGGAACACCGTGGTTCTTATCTGGTTTCTTCGGAGTGTTGAGTGCGTTTCTTATTTTAAGCTTTTACGCTGTCGTTGCCGGCTGGTCCATTTACTATTTCTGGGAGTACCTGACAGGGAAATTCTTTAGTGAACCTGCGGAAGGGTATGGAGCAGCATTCGGCCAATTCACGGCTCACGCCTGGCATCCCCTGTTGTGGACGGCTTTGTTTATGATATTGACGATAGGGATTGTATTTAGTGGAGTGAAAAATGGGATTGAATTTGCGAACAAAATCTTTATGCCGCTTCTTGCTATTATCTTAATTATTCTTGCTTTCTATAGTATATCCTTAGATGGAGCAGCAGAAGGACTGAAGTTTCTGTTTCAACCTAATTGGGCTTCTTTAAAGGACCCATCGATTTATATCGCTGCACTTGGTCAGGCCTTTTTCTCCTTAAGCTTAGGTATGGGAGCCATGCTGACGTACGGCAGTTATCTTACGAAGGAAAATAAATTGCCAAGTGCTACTCTCGGCATCGGATTGATGGATACTTTTTTTGCTGTCATATCCGGTCTGGTCATTTTTCCAGCGGTCTTCGCATTTGATATTGATCCGAGCTCTGGACCGCCGCTTGTGTTTATTACGCTTCCGGGCATCTTTGAACAAATGCCGGGTGGAGGCATTATCGGTCTGGTGTTCTTCTTTGCCTTAATCCTGGCCGCTCTATCCTCCTCCGTATCGATACTTGAGGTACCGACTGCCTACTTTATGCGTGTCTGCAACTGGTCGCGCCGCTTTACTAGTATTCTTATGGGTTCGATCATGTTTATACTTGGCATCACGGTTTCCCTTGGTTTCGGCATCTGGTCGGGTGTGACCCCAATAGGAGATAAAAATGTGCTGGATTCCATGGATTATGTTGCCTCTAATATCCTGCTGCCACTGGGAGGATTGGCCATGGCCTTATTTGTCGGCTGGTACTTTAAGAAGTCAGAAGCACTTGAAGCCACTGACATGACCAACTTGCCAGTGCTTAGAACCCTATGGCATGTGGTTATAAAATTTTTAGCACCGATTTTAATTATATTAATTTTCTTAAACAAATTAGGCATTATTTTTTAAGGAAAAGAGGCTTGAACAGAAGGATTTGAGCCATTATTAAATCCGAACGATGATTCCCTCATCGTTCGGATTTTTTGCTGCATGTCGAATGAGTTTATTATGCTTTCAACAACCATTG
>NZ_JAUTWQ010000028.1:0-57658 GCF_046719735.1 Halobacillus rhizosphaerae | reverse complement strand
TATTAAATCCGAACGATGATTCCCTCATCGTTCGGATTTTTTGCTGCATGTCGAATGAGTTTATTATGCTTTCAACAACCATTGCAGCGTAGGAAATACACGTAGACTTCTGCGGGAGGAAGGCATAGGTTTGACCCCGGAGTGCGCAGCACGAGGAGGCAAACCAGCCGCCCGCGAAAAGCGGAGTGTATTTCCGGAGCAGTCATCCATGATAAATCGCTGTTCTTCCCTTGATTGGTACAAATCCTTATGTGCTATCCTCTTTGCATAGATAGGAGCAGCCTGCTATTTTTAATCATTTTGTGAATAATAACGCAATGATAAGACAATCCTTCATAGAACATGTTAAACTACGACAGAGCAAGTGTTTTAAGAACGTATAAGTGATACGGAACGAACGGTTTCTCACTGCTTTTATATGTACTGAAAAGATCAGCACGACCAGCGAATAAAACGATAAGCAAAGGAGAAAGACAGAATGGCTATTTCTAACCAAACCGTCCTGAAGAAAATGTCTAATGAAATCCAGGAAGCAATGCTTGCGCATGAGAATGATCAGCAGCTTCGGGAGCACATCCGCTCTGTACGCTTGCTGGCTGACCTATTATTAGATGAAAATAAAGTAGAAACGAAGACTAGTCATCGATCCGTGCAGGAGCCGACGGCAGAAGAAGTTCGTCAAATGATGGGGACAGACAAACAGAGTTCTTCTCAAACGAACAAAGAAACAACGATTGATCATGAGGAAGCGAATGGTTCCTCGATTTTTGACTTTTAAAGAGGGGGAGAAGTGATGAAGTTTATACTAGTGGCAGCTGCCATTAACGGATTCCTTGCTGTGGCTTTAGGAGCATTTGGGGCTCACGGACTCGAAGGGAAAATTTCAGATAAGAACCTCGATATATGGGGAAAAGCGGTCAACTATCAGATGTTCCATACGATGGCTCTATTCGTTACTGCATTATTAATGAGCAAAATCCAGTCAGGATTAATGACAGGAGCCGGATGGGCATTCTTCATCGGAATTATCCTTTTCTCCGGAAGCCTGTATATTTATGCTCCCACCAGCATTAAGGCCTTTGCTATGATCACTCCGCTGGGAGGCGTTGCTTTCCTTGTCGGCTGGATTCTGCTCGGGTATGCTGTGATCAAACATGTCTAGAAATAAAGAATGGTAGTAAACAAGAATATGATGGACGCACGAAGCAGCTGGATGATACATAATATCATCTGCTGCTTTTTGTATTCAATTAGAGCTTCAAATAGGAAGCTTGCCGCCAGAATATAGAACATGATTAAAAGTATCCACTGATTGTCGAGCTGAAATAACCCGACAATTGCGAGGATGACTGCTAGTAAAAGAGTACCTAATTGGGCATAGTAGTAATTCTCATAAGGATGTCGCATAGGTTCTCCTTTCTCCCAAAATAGTTCAAAAGGACAAAAACCCGCTGACAGAAGCGGGTTTCTTTATTTATCTAGGCGAATATTGCCCCATGCTGCCGCCAGTATTGCCTCCGCCATACGGATAATTGTAGTTAATTTCTCCGTCAAACGTAATGTAATCTAAGTAAACCATTAATAGCAGATAGCGCCTGCCGTTTTCAGGGTCACTGAGGATGATGTGATCTCGGCCGGCAGCTTCAATTTTTCCTTTAAATACCTTATCGGTCCACTTTTCGCTGCCTTCGAAAGTCATATACACCGTGGCAACTTTGCCTTGATTCAATCTAAGGATATTTTCAATATAAGACTGTTCAGATGGCAGCATACCGGACGGATTTATACCAGACTGCCCTCCTGAAGACTGGGGCATCTGCATGCCGCCTTGCTGCTGAAAAGGATTTCCCGGGTTACCAGCAGGGGCGGTAGGATAATAATGTAAGTAAGGGTTGCCAGGGTAGTACGGATTTGGATTTTGGCCGGACATTCCTTGACCAGGCATGCCTTGACCCGACATTCCTTGTGCCGGCATGCTTTGGCCAGACGGTTGTTTCTGCTGTGCCAATTCAATCACTCCTCATTCAAATTAATAAACACGCGGACATTCGGATCTTACGGGAGCATAGAAACAATGGGATTTAAATCGTCCCGTGTTCCATTGGCCAAACCACTGTTCTCGGCAAGCGCCTTCAGGTCTGAAGAAATAGAGGGCATTCGATGCCGGATGATACTTCATCCCTTTAATCGTTTTACGGGCCAGTCTTATTTCCTGCTTGCGTGCGCCCTGGTAAAAGTAACCCTTCTGTGTCGCTTCGAACCCGCCGGGACTTTGGTAAACCATCTGCCGTATCGTGTCGATATCCTTGAAATCAAGACATTGACCTAGTACACGATTCACTCCTGTATTTCCGACCATAAGCATGCCTAGTTTCCCGTCCCCTTCTGCTTCAGCCCTCATTAAGCGGGCGAGAAGTTTCACATCTGCTTCGGTGTGGGGTACAACAGCCATGCGGTCACCTCGTTTTTTTCCGACATGAAAGGTTGTTCTCTAACACTATATGTTGGTCCACCTCCTAGATATGAATAAAAAATCACGAACATGGGAAAAGCTGATGACTTCAATCTTCCCTTTCATGTAACATAAAGAGGGAAAAGGAGGGACGGCCAGATGAAAGTTTTATACCTTGAGGATGATCAGGAAATTGGGGAATGGATCACGAGAAAGTTAACAGAAGCAGGGTATCATCCTCATTGGCTCACGAATGGGGGAGAGCTTCCTGAGAACCTTTCAGAGTATGAAGTAGTAGTGCTGGATGTGATGCTGCCGGGGTTGGACGGGTTTTCCATTGGGCGGAGGATTAAACGAAGCCTGCCGAAGACGCCGGTCATTATGCTGTCTGCCCGCACCGGCATCGATGACAAGCTGGAAGGCTTGGAGTTTGCAGACGATTACATGACAAAGCCCTTTCATCCGGAGGAATTACTCAAGCGAATCGAAATTCAATTGCGTAAATACGACCGAAGTCCGGAAAGTTCCTTGCGTATCGGGCATCTGGAAATAAAACGAGATCACCAGATCATTATTAATCGTGATACAGGAAAGGAAATCGTGTTAACAGGAAAGCAATTCTACATATTTCAGTATTTCCTGCGGCATGTGAACCAAATTTTAACGAAAGAACAGCTGTACGAAGCGATTTGGAAGCAACCATACCAGCCCGGGGATAAAAGCCTGATGGTCCATATCCGTCACTTGCGGGAAAAGGTGGAGAAGGATGCTTCGAACCCTGAAATTATCGAGACCATTCGCGGCATCGGCTACCGGGTGAAAGCATGAAGTGGATTAAATCTCTTCAGTTTAAATATTTGATGCTGATGTTCGCAGCAGTCTTAATTGTTCCGATTATGGTTCCGCTTATATCGGCAGTGGTTTATCTGCCGGGTATCAAAATCGAAAAACCTAACGATCCTTATGGAAACTTTGACTCGTTTGAAAAGCGATGGAACGAAGCGGCAGAAGCATTAGAAGGCAGTAGTAAAAAGGAAATACAGTCAGCACTTACGGATCTTCATAATGAATATCCTGATGCAGGAATGTTTTGGGTCGACAAGGAGGGCGTTACGCAGAAAACCATTCAAGTACCGGAAGAAATTCCGCTGCGATGGTCGAGAACGGATGCCATGGAATTTTTGAAGCAGCATTATAATAGTGATCCGTTTACTGTCGTAGCTTTTATTGGAAAGGGGCACGACGAAGGGTTTATGGTAGTGCAGCTGGATCGAGATCTGCTGGGACCTCCGGCAACTAAGCTCAGCGAAATTTATGGGAATATTATTATTGCTGCACTCGCTATAGTTCTCGTCGTGTTCATTTTCCTCTCCTGGTTCTTTTTCAGGAAAGTTCACCGCCGGTTAATTCGTTTGAAGGAAGCGATGACTCATAAAAGTGAAAATGGTCTGCCGCATCCGGTTGAACCATCGAATGAAGATGAAATAGGTCAATTAGAAATCAGCTTTAATGAAATGGTGGAGGAGCTTGAACTAAGCAGAGGAAGAGAGCTTCGCGAAGAAAATTTAAGAAGAGAATTAATTGCTAATCTCTCTCATGATCTAAGAACTCCTCTGACCACCATCAGGGCGCAATTGTCAGAGGCAGCGCCAGAAGTGACCAGTGAAAAAGGAAAAAACGCGCTGCTATCAGTAAATAAGAAAATTGATTACTTAGGAAATTTAATTGATAACTTATTCTCGATTACGCTGTTGACGGGAAAGAAATATCCCTTTCATCCTCAATCTGTAGAAATGAATCGTTTTGTTCGATCAGTAGCTGCCCATTGGTACGCTGTTTTTGAACAAGAAGGCTTTGACATGCAAGTGGAAACGCTGGAAGCGCCGCTCTACTGGCACGTGGATGAGAAGTGGATGGAGCGAATTCTTGATAACTTACTGCAGAATGTGGTCCGCTACGCCTCAGAAGGCAAATTCGTCGGTGTTAAGCTGGAGCCGGATTCCCTGACAATTGAAGATCACGGTCCGGGAATGAAGCAGGAACACGAAAGCAAAGGGGCAGGCGTAGGTCTTACGATCGTGGACTTAATGGTAAAAGACATGAAGTTAGCCTGGGAGATGAACACGAATGCAGACGGAACGAAGATAAAGATCTCCAATCCTGCTGTGGGAAGAAGGATGGCAGAATAAATGAGGATGCTTACAGTGGAAGTTTTTCTCGCTTCCCGACCGTTTAACTTAACTCTATTTAATCAGAAGACTTGGTTTTGAGATGTCTAGAGGATGTTGGACAGCGTTTGAAGGTCCGGGAAATCACTCGCTTTCCATGGGCGGCCGGTGAGCTTCCTCGGGCAAATTGCCCTGTGGGATCTCACCTGTCCTATCCTCCCATAGGAGTCTCGCAATTTCCCGGACCTTCTTGCGTTTAATTAAAGGACAGAATTATAAAAACCAATTGATAAACAAGGATCCTTTTACCTTTAATTATTGAATGCAAAAAACGCCTGGATGTTTAAATTCTGGCGTTTTTAGTTTGATTGTAGCTGCGAATTTTGAAAGGTGTCCTTTTTAAGTGGAGTAATCCTGCGATCACCCAAAGTTTAAACAAAATTTAAACAAGAAGAGAGCGTAGCTTTAAATTTGACCGCTTATTCTTATCTATAGAGGTGATAGGAAATGAGAGAATCCATTATTAAAACGACAGGATTAACAAAGAAGTTTAAGCAGACAAAAGTGGTCGATGATGTCCAACTGAACATTAAGAAAGGCGAGATTTATGGATTTTTAGGACCAAATGGAGCAGGGAAGACCACAACCATTCGTATGCTCCTTGGGCTGATGAAGCCTACTGCCGGGCAGATTGAAATTTTCGGGAAAGACTTTCAAAAGCATAAAATAGAAACGCTGCGAAAAATCGGCTCGTTAGTGGAAGCTCCTTCGTATTATGAACATTTGAGCGGGAAAGAAAATTTAGAGGTGCTGCGAAAACTGCTGGGAGTGCCTAAAAGCAGGATGGATCATGTGCTATCCATAGTCCGTTTAACGAAAGACGCGGATCGGAAGGTAAAGGAGTACTCGTTAGGAATGAAGCAGCGCTTAGGCATAGCCTCTGCGATGCTCGGAGACCCTGATCTGTTAATTTTAGATGAACCGACGAATGGCCTTGATCCATCCGGAATTCAGGAGATCCGGGAACTCATTCAGTCGATGCCTGACCAATATGGCATGACCGTGATGCTGTCCAGTCATTTATTAAGCGAGATGGAGCAAATGGCTACGCAGGTAGGGATTATTACGAAAGGGAAAATGATCTATCAAGATTCAATCGAAGAGTTAAAAAGTAAAGCTATGCCGCAAATTAGACTGCGAACGAAAGATACAGCGGCAGCCAAGGCGAAGTTATTATCCCGGGGGTATATCGTGGAGAGGAAAGGCGATCATCTTTATGTGGAAGAGGGGACCGATCAGTATGTAGCGGATATGGTGGCGGCTTTAGTCGAAAATCAGATCCCTGTTTACCGCATCGAAGAGAAGAAGCAGTCACTGGAAGATATTTTTCTCGATCTTACCAAAGAAGGAGAGGAAGACTATGCTCCCCATTCTGCGAGCTGATTTATTAAAGATCAAGAGGAAATGGTTCTGGTTTCTCGTTTTTCTTGGTCCGTTTGGAGTCATCGCTCTCCAGACGGTGAATTATGGATTGCGATATGATTATTTGCTCGGGCTGGATTCAGATGTATGGGGGTTTTTGATTCAAAATATTAACTTGTTTGTGCCGCTTGCTTTAATTCTAGGAATGACGATTTTAGCTTCACAACTTGCATCTTTGGAGCATAAGCAAAGCTCGTGGAAACAGCTGCTATCGCTTCCTGTTCGCAGACGCGATGTGTTTGTGGCTAAATTCCTGGTCGCGGGCATGATGCTTGCCGTTTCCTGTGTGCTGCTATGGATTGGAAGTCTCGCTTTAGGCTTAGGTTTAGGCTTCAGCTGGGAATCCGCCCCTTTAGTCGCTTTATTAAAAAACAGTTTTTATCCACTCTTTGCTGGCCTGCCTGTCTTAGCGATACAGAATTGGTTATCGATCGTCGTGAAAAACCAGGCAGGGCCTCTATCCATCGGTATTTTCGGCGCAGTATTTTCTGTGGCAGGGAAGCTTCCAGATTGGGTGTTTTGGAAGTGGACTTTGATGACTCCCGGGGAAAACCACCTTCCTTTTGTCGGACTTGGAATTTTGGCAGGTCTTCTTATTATAGGCGTGGGAGTCATGGATTTTAGAAGGAGGGACATAGCCTGATGACAGGATCACTAATCGTATCAGAACTTATGAAAATCAAAAAGACAAAAATCTGGCTGCTGCCATGGATCAGTCCCCTGCTGGCCATGGTGATCACGTTCTCTTTGCATTTACCAGAGGGATTGGACGGCCATGACTGGCGCTTATTATATACGATGGGTACGTCCATGCACGCGATGCTGTTATTGCCATTAATGATCGGGATATTTTCAGGGTTTGTCTGTCGTTATGAGCATCAGGGCGGAGGCTGGAAACAACTGTTTTGTCTGCCGGTAAATCGAAAAGGGATCTATGCGGCAAAATATATGATCGTGATGGCACTGGTGACAATCAATCAATTGCTGCTGGGGGTTTTTGTAGTGGCAGCAGGGTTTATCAGAGGAACGGAAGGAGAGATTCCGCTGGGTTTTATATTGAAAAGCTTAGCAGGGGGGTGGGCCGCCTCTCTTCCGCTTGCGGCGCTTACTTTATGGGTAGCGATTTCTTGGTCAAGCTTTGCGGCTCCTTTTGCCTTAAATGTTATCTTAACGCTTCCTAACTTGTTGGTCATCAATTCGGAAACCTTTGGTCCGCTCTATCCATGGGCACAGCCTGCTCTGATGATGATGCCGCAGTCAGAGGATTCCTTCGGGGTGTTTGTTTCCATGCCGTCCATGTTCTTTGCTGTTATTGCCAGTCTAGTGATCTTTAGTTTAGGTGGACTGATGACTATTCATCGAAAAGTTGTATAAAAAAAAGAGGCTGGCACATAAGGAAAAGTCTCCAATCTAAAGAAGAACAATTTGGGGAAGGGCAGTGGTTTACTCTGAATGGCCGCTCAGGAAATAGTTTTTATTTTTAACTTCCTTCTGTCTGTTCATCAGAGAAGTCTGATTAAGAAAAATAAGAAACGTAAAATATTTCCTCTGTAAACGTGAAAAAAACATATCACATTGGCAGAAAAAACCCGAACAAGGAAGGAATGTTCTTCTCTTCCTTGTTCGGGTTTAATAGTGGCTGACAGACTTATTTCCAACCAATTTTGAAATAGGCGGAAAGGCTGAGTTTCGTAAATCGCCGTGTAAGTCTGTTTTTTGTATCAAAAATTAAAAATCAACCTCAATTCGCTATTTTACACATGGAGAAATTGCTCCACAGCGTCAGGCTGTAAGAGGTTGCCTACGTAAAAGGAGCCGAAGTCGCCGTAACGAGAGGTTACTTCGTCAAACCGCATTTCATAGACAAGCTTTTTAAACTGAAGAACGTCATGAGCGAATAAGGTTACGCCCCATTCCCAGTCATCGAGTCCGATGGAACCTGTAATGATCTGACGGATCTTCCCAGCATACTGGCGCCCGGTCATTCCGTGGGCATACATTAGCTTCGCACGATCTTCTTTCTCAAGAACGTACCAATTGTCATTGCCCTGGCGTCTTTTATCCATTGGATAGAAGCAAATGTGGTTCCATTTCGGGAGAATCGGTTTCAGACGTGCCTGAATTTCCGGATCCTCTTCATTGGTATTGCCCATGTAATTGGACAGTTCCACAACAGAGACATAAGAATAGGCTGGCGTTGTGAATTCGGCCAGTTTCGTCTTATTAAAAGCTGTTTCAATTTCATTCAGTTCTTCCATCGTCGGACGGACCAGCATCATCATGAAGTCCGCTTTTTGACCTACAATGGTATATAAAGCATGACTGCCGAGTTTAGATTGTTCGGTATCTTCCCATTTTCCGATGAGCTGCTGGAATTCATAAATTGCCTGTTCACGTTCTTCGCTGCTTGCATATTTCCAAGAGGTCCAGTCAATGGAACGGAAATCGTGCAGACAATACCAACCATCCATCGTTATTACTGCTTCTGGCATGGCTTGATCGCTCCTTTTATGTGAATGATATATAGGATCTTTTCCTTCCCCAATATAACACAGTTCCCGGAAATCATCATTTCAGCCAATTGAAAGTATTGTGAACATACTTTTAGGGTAAAGTGTACATGTAATCGCTTAACTGAAAAAGTTTAAACGGAATGACTTTCATTTGAACACAAAAGGACTTATTATATAGTACAGAATAAAAATATGGAGGGAAAAACATGAGCAGTTTATTTGATACCCTTACGTCGAAAATAGCTGGAAAAGGCAAGAAAATCGTATTCCCTGAAGGTTTAGATGAGCGGATTCTTACGGCGGTCAGTCAGCTGGGCAAAGAGGAATTACTTACTCCTGTACTAATTGGGAATGCGGAAAAAGTGAAACAGAAAGCAGCTGAAGCTGGAGTGGATATATCAGCGGCTGAAATTCTGAATCCGGAAGATTATCCGAAAGCCGATGACATGACGGCTGCCTTTGTGGAACGTCGTAAAGGTAAAGCTACCGAAGAACAGGCGCGTGACATCCTGAAGGACGAGAATTACTTTGGCACGATGCTCGTTTATATGGGCGAGGCCGATGGTCTTGTCAGCGGTGCGGCTCATTCTACAGCGGACACCGTACGCCCGGCACTGCAAATTATTAAAACAAAGCCAGGCATTAAAAAAACCTCAGGCGTATTTGTAATGGTACGAGGTGAAGAGAAGTACGTGTTCGCTGATTGTGCGATCAATATGACTCCTGACAGCCAGGATCTTGCAGAAATTGCGCTTGCGAGTGCTGATACGGCTAAGTTGTTTGATATTGACCCTAAGGTCGCTATGCTGAGCTTTTCTACCAAAGGTTCTGCAAAATCTCCTGAAACCGAGAAAGTATCGGAAGCATTAGCCATCGCTAAAGAACAGAATCCAAATCTAGTCATTGATGGTGAATTCCAATTTGACGCTGCGTTTGTTCCGTCAGTTGCCGAGAAAAAAGCGCCCGATTCTCCGCTGAAGGGGGCAGCCAACACGTTTATTTTCCCGAGTCTTGAAGCGGGGAATATTGGCTACAAAATCGCTCAGCGCATGGGGAACTTTGATGCGGTCGGTCCCGTTCTTCAAGGACTGAATCAGCCGGTCAACGATCTATCCCGTGGATGTAACGCGGATGACGTTTACAAGCTTGCCATTATTACGGCAGCCCAGTCGGTTTCTTAAAAAGTTAAAAGAGACCCTAGGACAATGATTATTAAATCCGAACGATGTGAAATGTTAACGACATTATTTCATCATCGTTCGGATTTTTTTGTCCACAATGAAAGATTTCTAGACATTCCTTCAGGATGAATACCCATTTCATAAAAACGAATCATTCTAAGAAAAGCAGAATTTACCCTGAATGGTCGCTCCGGAAATTCACTCCGCTTTTCGCGGGCGGCTGGTGAGCCTCCTTGTGCAAGCACTCCGGGGTCAAACCTATGCCTTCCTCCCGCAGAAGTCTACGCGTATTTCCTACGCTGGAATAGTTTATATTTTTCATTCTGTTCTTTGTTGTTCATGAATGGAGTTAGATTGTTAACTGTGAATCGCTCCTCTGTAATCGACCAATTCCACTCACATGATCTATACAAAAAAGCACAGGAGCCTTATTTCAGGTTCTCCCGTGCTTTTTCATTGCGCACGATCATTTGGTCTAATCGTTTAGTAAACCACTCAATTTCTTCCCCTTCCAGCGGGTGAGTCACGACCGCTTCAGAGAATTCGCTCAGTTGTTTAAGGATGCGTTCTCTGACATCTTCAACGGTTAAAGAGGTTCCCAATAGTTCATTCAGCGACGCCATGACACTCGGATCAATCGTCGGGTATTCGAACCGGGTCTCCTCCCCGAGCTTGCTGATTTCGTAAAAATGTTTCAGCAGAGCGGCGCGTTCATAACCGCTGCCGGTTACATCTAAATAAATTTGCACGGCTGATCCCTGTTTCACTCGTCGCTGGGAAATGCCGGCGAATTTTTTTCCGCCAATACTTAAGTCATATTTGCCGGGACAGTAGGACTGTGTAATTTCATAGGCTTCAATCTCGTCAGTTAAGTCAGCGAATAAGAAGCGGACAAATTCCACCATCGCATCGTAACCTTCATGGATGTTTAAATCCTTAGAATTTGGGAAAATCAGCGACAGGTTCATGACGCCTTCATCAAGAACAACGGCGAGTCCGCCTGAATTGCGGATGATGACCTCATAACCGGCTTCGTGTAAATAATCCATGCCTTTGTCAATGTAGGGCAGCCTGGCATCTGGAATACCGAGTACGATGGTGTTGTGATGGACCCACAAGCGTGCCGCAGTAGGGCTGATCTGCTCGCCGACGGAAATGGATAACGCATCATCCATGGCAAAAGACTGCAGCGCTGAAAAGCCGGGTCCCAGCGTGCTCTGATCTATAAAACGATATTTCTTTGGCTGTAATAACGGATGAATCTCTTGCATAGCATTTGCTCCTTTTTCCATAACACGATTAACGGACGCTGTTGATATATGGTTGGTCTTATTTATTCTAGTTAATAAGCAGATTGGTGAATCTACAGGTTATTAGAGAAAAGTGACTAGCTTTCGAGACACTTTTCGAGATTACAGGGCTCCGGGGAACGACTCGCTTTCCGCGGGCGCGCGATGAGCCTCCTCAAGCAATGCTTTCCGGGGTCTCATCCTGCACTATAATCCCGCAGGAGTCTCATCGTTCCCCTCCGCCCTTTGCCATATAATGTTTCTCGAAATCATACATCCTTTGTACAACGGGATTCACTACCTCCATATGGGTATAGCTTTTCACTATTGGACTGTGCATAAAAAAGCATAGTTGCTTGTAGGCTAGCTGGGTAGGATATATTGATTCAGTTAAGATAACTTCAAAGGAAGGTCGTTCATCAATTAATGATTAGGATGGATTGGAAACGGTGAGACTCCCGTGGGAGAAGGTGCTAGGCGAGACCCCACAGAGAGTGAAACGAACGAGGAGGCTCGCCAGTTCCCCCACAGGAAAGCGAATCGTTTCCAATCCATCCTTTATTCCACATAAGGCAACGATCCTTAGCAATTTCGGAAAAGTGGAGATATAGTTCACAACTTGGCTCATTTATTAACCTCAAATAATTATACCAGAACTTTGCTGTTGCATGAACGGCACAGCAGTTGTAAAATTATCGATTGGCTCTCAAGAACGAAGAAGCAAGTAATGGGAAAAATTTAATTGGCTGTCAAGATGTTTTTTTGACAGAAAATAAGGTATATAATAGAAAAAATAGCAGGAAGAAAGGACAAGCAGATGGCTTATCGTGATGAAAAATTACATGAAGAAAAAGTATTTAAAGACCCCGTCCATCGCTACGTTCACGTAAGAGATCAAGTGATTTGGGACTTAATCGGCGCGCCTGAATTCCAGCGGCTGAGAAGGATTAAGCAGCTGGGAACATCCTACCTGACCTTTCATGGGGCCGAGCACAGCCGGTTTAACCATTCTTTAGGTGTCTACGAAATCGTTAGAAGGATCCTGGAGAATTTCAAAGACCGGCCCAACTGGGATAGTCGCGAACGGCTGCTTTGTTTATGTGCAGCTTTGCTTCATGATCTTGGACACGGGCCTTTCTCTCATTCATTTGAAAAGGTATTTAAGCTGGACCATGAGGAGTTTACTCAGCGCATTCTGCTTGGAGACACCCATGTAAACCAGATTCTTTCCAAAGTGGAGGCTGGTTTCCCGCAAAAAGTGGCCGATGTTATTAATAAAACGTACAGCAATAAGCTGGTTGTTAGTTTGATTTCGAGTCAGATTGATGCGGACAGGATGGACTACCTGCAGCGGGATGCTTATTTTACCGGGGTCAGCTACGGACATTTTGATATGGAGCGGATTTTGCGCGTGATGAGACCAATGGAAGATCAGGTGGTCATCAAAGAAAGCGGCATGCATGCGGTAGAAGATTACATTATGAGCCGTTATCAAATGTATTGGCAGGTGTATTTTCATCCGGTCACCCGAAGTGCAGAAGTGGTTTTATCCAAAGTTCTTCACCGTGCCAAAGAACTGTACGATGAAGGCTACACGTTCAAGCTCCAGCCGGTTCATTTTTTGTCTTTTTTCGCGGGCAAACCGACGCTTAAGGAGTATTTAGCGCTGGATGAAGCCGTTACGCTGTATTATTTTCAGGCATGGATGGAAGAGGATGATCCGGTACTTAGTGATCTCTGCGATCGCTTTGTAAACCGGCGTTTGTTTAAATACATTGAATTTAATCCGAATTCCCAGATGAAAGAATGGATGGAGCTCTACCAGCTATTTACGAAAGCAGGATTGAATCCGGATTATTATTTAGTGGTCGATTCCAGTTCCGACCTGCCGTACGATTTTTACCGGCCGGGAGAGGAAGAGGAGAGGCTTCCGATTCACCTGCTCAAGCCAAATCAGGAGCTGAAAGAACTATCGCGGCTATCTGATATTGTTGAATCGATTTCTGGGAAGAAACGGACGGATCATAAATTATATCTTCCTCTCGATCGATTAGAGGAAATGTCCTCTCGCAGTAAAACGAAGAAACGGATTATGGAAATATTGTATGGATAAGGAGTGGAGCCTCCATGTTAGAAAATCATGCGAAGCTGCTGAAGTTTTTTACCAGTTCTGAAGAAATTGTCGGACGGAAAAAGCTGCAGAAGATGATTTACATACTCAAAAAGTGTGAAATCCCATTTGAAGAAAAATATCAATTCCATTTTTACGGCCCTTATTCAGAGGAGCTAACGTTAAGAATAGAAGAGATGTGCAATCTTGGATTTATTGTAGAGACGAGAGAAGAGAAGAAAAGCTATTACCAGTACCGCTATCAAGTTGCAGACGCGGGCAGGGAGTTTCTTGAGCATTATCAGATGGACCTGCCACCTCTGGACGATCACATTCAGGCGATGAATGAGAAGAGCTCACGGTTCCTGGAGCTAGTATCTACCATGCTTTTCTTTGAACATTTACCAAAAGAAGAAGTGACCGAAAAGGTGTATCGGGTCAAAAGTAAACAAAACTATAGCGATGAAGATATTGAAGAGGGCTGGAATTTTATTGAAATGTTACGACAAATTCATTAAAATGTAATAGAGATGTAAGATATACTGATGATCCAGTATATCTTTTTTTGTAGATTAGTGTCTGATAATTAGGAAAATTAAAAAGAGACGCTTACATAGGTAGAGAAAACAGGTTCAGCCCGCACATAAAAGAGACAGCAGAGGTTTGCCTGGAGGGATGAAAGTAATCGGGGGTCAAAAAATGAAGGTCATTAAGTTTTTGTTTTACTATGTCCTGGGATTGGTCGGTATTGTATTTATTAGTGCATCGCCGGCTCTTTTCAGAAATGGAACGTTCTTAAATGTTCCTGCTTATATTACTTCTTTGCAGCACTTATTTACCCAGGTGCTTACTCCAGGTGAGTGGGTCTATCATTTTAAGGGGCAGCCTATTCCGGTTTTACAATATTTGTGGCACCCTTATTCGTATTCGATGACGGTATTTTTTGCGGGGATTCTGCTCGGATTTGTCTTTGCTTTTATTTTAGCGTTAGTGACATTCTTTTTGCCGCGATGGGCAAAAAATTTGGTCGGTCGATTGTTAAACGTCCTGGAATCTGTTCCGGATTTACTTCTGGCTTTTTCACTGCAGCTAGCGGTGGTCTGGTTTTATAAGCAGACCCATATTCTGATTCAATTCGCTGCAGTAGGGCAGGAAAGGGTGTACTGGCTGCCGATTATAACGATTGCTGTACTGCCGATGATTTCTCTCTACAAAGTAATGATGATGCTGATTGATGAAGAAATGACTAAGTCCTACGTGCAAATGGCGAGAAGTAAGGGCCTTGAAAAGGGATTTATTTTAAATATGCATGTGCTGCGAAATATGATAAAAAGTGTCTTCTACCATTCGAAGATTATTATTTGGTCCAGTCTTTCCAGTCTGCTGATCGTTGAATATATCTTTAATATGAATGGAATCACGACCGCTTTTAGAGAGGATTTTACACCGCTCGTTTCTTTCTTCATCCTATTTATGCTGTTCACACCGTTTTTTGTACTCTATCAAGGGACAGAATTATTTCTGTTTAAGGATAAAAGTGCGGATGGGGAAGTCGATTTTAAAATGAACCGCTTTATGAGCAAGGGTTCGGTAAAACTAAAAGGGAACTGGATGAAAGATGTTCTCAAAGAGATCGGTGCCCACTTTAAGAATGGAAAGTTTCTGATTGGTTTTATCGTTATCATAGGGATATTTCTGACAAGTGTTATTTATTCCATCACGGCAGACCCATTAATCGACAAGTATTATCAAATTTACAACGATGAAGGTAAGCTTATCTCCGCTGCTCCTCATGCACCAAAATACATATTTATGGGGACGGATGTATTAGGTTTTAGTATTTTTGACAAGCTGCTGGCAGGAGCGAAATATACGATTGGCTTTGCTCTGATTGTAGCTTTTCTAAGGATGGCGATTGGTTTTATTCTAGCGATCCCGTATGCTTTCTTCCTGCCGGCTAAACTGCAGAGAGGAATAGAAAAGCTGGTGGATGGCATGCATTTCCTGCCTCAAACCATTATTGCTTTACTATTGCTTGCCCCTGTCTTGAACATGCCGATGGGTGGATTTACGACTAGTTTAACAGACAGGGTTCTCTACGAGGGGATTATTCTAGTCCTGCTTGTGATTCCATTAGTAGTCGTGCTTTTTGGAAATGAAATGAAACTGATTATGAAGCAGGAATTTGTGATGAGCACGAAGATTCTTGGAGGCAGTTCGCTGCATTTACTTTGGAAACACCTCCTGCCGCATTTAAGTGCCCGGATGGGAATTGTCTTTGGGCAGCAGTTTATTCAAACCTTACTTATCTTAATTCACCTAGGATTATTTGAACTCTTTTTTGGAGGTACGATTGTGAGCTACGGAATGATGGCAGACCCTGCCCGTTCCGTCACGTACGAATGGTCTGGTTTAATTGGGGCAGCCAAAGACTCGTTAATGTCAGGGCGATGGTGGCTGATTATACCTGCCTTGGTGGCATTTATGATATTGATTCTTGCCATGCAGCTTGTGATTCAAGGGATTAAAGAAGTCCAGCAGGTGCGGGTCGGCGTGCCTATTGAGCGGGGGAACTGGTTAAGAAAGCTGCTCCCTGCTCGGAAGGATCCGGCCGTTGAGGCTAGCGACCCTAAAGAAGATGATTTTGTTTTTACTGATCAGAAGCAGTCTAATTCCATGTAGAAAGAAGGTAACTTCGTGGGGCGTATTCTTCGTCTTATCCAATATTATTTACTTGGACTTGCCGGCATAGTATTCGTAAGCGCATTGCCTGTCTTTTTTACTAATAACGGACTGCTTAGTTTAATTTCTTATGGGAGAGAAGTAGTAACGTTAATCGGCAGTCTTCTCAGTCCGGAAAAATGGGTGTACGTGGAGAACAGCAGGGAGGTTCCGATCCTTCCGTATTTATGGGATCCATATGTGTATTCGATGCAGGTAGTGCTGGCCGCTCTTGCCCTGGGGTTTCTACTAGCAATTCTGCTCGGAGCTGGGACGATCTTTCTGCCATCTTATATCCGCTCTGGGGTCAAACGCCTGCTTAATCTGCTGGAGACAATTCCTGATTTGCTCATTGCCTTTATCATTCAGCTGGCCATTGTAGCAATTTATAAAAAAACCGGCGTGCTTGTTGCTCAATTTGCCACGATGGGCGGCGACCAAATTTATCTGGCTCCCATTGTAACCTTGGCCGTACTGCCTTTGATCTCCTTTTATAAAGTCATGGTACTGTTCCTGGAAGAAGAGATGACTAAGCATTATGTGCAATTTGCTCAAAGTAAAGGGGTTAAACACCGCTCCATCGTGCTGGTGCACGTGTTCCGCAATACGGTAAGGAGCTTATTTTACCATTCGAAAATCATTGTCTGGAGCACACTTTCCAGTTTGCTGGTCGTCGAGTATGTCTTTAACATGCACGGCATTACCACGATGATTATGGAAGATTTCCGTCCGCTAGTCACTGCTGTGATTCTGTGGATGGTCTTTACGCCGTTCTTTCTCATTTATCAGGGGATTGATCTGCTGATTACGCGCAATGAATCGAAAACGGTAACGGTTCGATTTAAATCGGCACGGTTCTGGTCGAGATGGCGCCAATGGCCGATTTGGGACTTGATGTGGCGAGGCTTTAAGGAAACCATCGCTCACTTTAAAAACGCAAAATTCACAATCGGCTTTCTCGTAATAGTTGGCATGCTAGCCTTCAGTGTGTACCATTCGCTGAACGCTGAGGTTCTCGTGAAAAAATATGAATACATTTATGGAGAGAATCATCGGCTGATTAGTGCGCCGCCTCATAGTCCAAAGTATGTGTTCATGGGAACCGACCCATTAGGATTCAGTATTTGGGATCAGCTGGTGGCCGGGGCGAAATATACGATTCTGTTCGCTGTGCTGATTGCTTTTTTACGAGTGGCGGGGGGACTGGCTTTATCAATTCCTTATGCATTTCTGCTTAAAGATAAATGGCAGGAGCGAGTAAACAAGGTGGTGGACAGTCTTCATTATCTGCCCCTTAGTGTCATGGCGCTCGTTATTCTTTATCCGATACTAGTGAAAAGTCCCGACGGCTTTCAATATGAACTCGGCGACCGGATCATCCTCGAAGTATTAGTCTTAACCATCCTCGCTCTGCCGCTGCTCACGACGCTCATTGGAAATGAAATCCGGCTGTTGATGCAGCAGGAATTTATTCTCGGGGCCAGGGTGCTCGGGGGGAATAACCGGCATATGCTCTGGCGTCATTTACTGCCCCATTTAGGTTCACGCCTTGGGATTGTGTTCGGCCAGCAGTTTATTCAAACGTTGCTTGTTTTTATTCACTTAGGCGTGTTCGGGCTATTTTTCGGTGGGACCATTAAAACGTTTGATCCGTTTTTCTCTGATCCTGTGCGCAGCTACAGCTATGAATGGTCAGGATTAATCAGCTCGGCTAGAACCTCTTTAATGACCGGCCAGTTATGGATGATTATCCCGGTACTGCTTGGCTTTGTTATTTTAATTATTTCCATGCAGCTGATCGTTGAGGGGATCAAAGATGTCCAGCAGAAACGAGTAGGCGTCCGCTTTGTAGATCGCAGAAGCTGGCGGAACCGGCTGCGTGCCCGCAGAAAGCACCACGCCAATAAAACAGAGCAACCGGTGAAACAAAGTGGATTTACTTTTGTCAATAAAGAGAAATCAAATCTTCCAATAAAAAGGGGTAGAGAATATTGAAATGGGATCAAATTCCTGTGTTACAGACTGAAAACTATCAATTGCGAGGTTTAAATATCTACGATGCGAAAGAATTGTTTCCTTTTATGAGCGACCTTGAAACTATGAAATATATCACTTCTAAGCCGCTATCCTCCTCAGAGGAAATGAATGAATATGTGGAAAATCGGATCAACCAATTTTATAACGAAAAGGAAATCCCCTGGGTCATAGTGAAAGAAGAGGCGGTACTTGGTTTCTTCCGCCTGCACAAACTCAATTTCTGGCATCGAAAAGGGGAAATGGCGGCGGTCGTTCATCCTGACTATCAGCAAAAAGGGGTGATGAGTGAAGTATTGTCTGAAATTCTACCATTCGCATTTGAACAATTAGAATTAAACCGGCTGGTGGGGGATATCTTTGCTGGAAATGAAGCGTCTAAAAAGCTGCTGAAAAAGTTTGGATTTACGGAAGAGGGCCGGCTGAGACAGACGGATTTTGATGGGAAAGATTTTCACGATACGGTGGTGTTTTCGCTGCTTTCAGAGGAGTATGGTGCCTTAAACAAACGTTTGATTAAGTAAGGAGGATCTCAATGAAGACAAGCCTTGACCATGTTAGAGTGAACGTGAAGGACCTGCAGAAAGCAATAGATTGGTATGAAACATATTTAGGCTTTAAAGTGGATACGGTGTGGCCGCCGGACAAGCCGAACTACGTCCATTTTCAGAAAGAAGAGGGAGCGATCTTTGCGTTGATGGAGCATCCGGATTATCCTTCTCCCGGCCGATTTAATTTCTACATAGAATACGTGGATGATTTGTGGTCAGAGCTTAAAGATCAAGTAGACGTCGTGGAGGAATTGGGGGAGACGGCATACGGCAGCCGCAAGTTTACGATTCGTGATCCTGATGGAAATGAATTAGGTTTCGTTCAGTCGTAAGCGGCAAAAAACCCTGAGCACTGGATGCTCAGGGTTTTTGCTGCCTATGTAGTTTCAAGCCGATGGGCGTGGAATATCCGTACGGCTCAATCGATTAGTCTTTTTCCAGCAACTCCGTAATTACTTTTAGACATTTCTTCAATCACGACAGTAACCGCCGTTTCCTTTGCACCCGTTGTTTTTGTAACGGCACTGGTCACTTCTTCTATCAACGCTTGTTTTTGTTTATCTGTGCGTCCTTCCAGCATTTGAACAGTTACGATAGGCATAGCACGACCTCCCCTTTTAATTACATAGATCGTTCTTAAACAATATTCGCCATTTTTCTTAGAAATCCTTCTTTCGAGATAATTTTTATTTTGAAAAGTTATTTTGATATCAAGTATTCAAGTATGGGGGAGTTTAATTGAGATTCGGATTCGGGATAATATCCAGATTTTGAAACTTTACCACAACTCACTCGTATTAGGATTAGATTATTTTAGAAGTAATTTCTAGTAGAAGAGAAAGTTAAGAGCTTACGTAAGAAACGATATGGATTTTTCCAATTATCTTGATATCTCAAGTTGTATTGATTTTGGGGCGATTGTTTTATCTGATATGAATGTGACCAAGGAAATTAATGGTTAGGTTTAAATTTTTTTAAAAGTTGGTGTTTTCTATGACTAGTTGTGATTGTTGTCATACCGAGTTTAGGTGGGGTGAAATTTTAAAGGCAAATTTCCTTCATGGTTTTTGTAAATGTAGAAATTGTAGTTGTGCTCATAAAATTGACTTTCTTTCGAGATTTAAAGTAACGCTTTTAAGTGTTGTACCTTTCCTTGTATTCGGATTGTTTTTAACCCCTTTCGAAAGTAATTTTTTTACAATATTGATAGGTTTATTAATATTTATATTAGGGATGCTCTTCACTCCTTTTGTGGTTAATTATAATTTGACGAGTAAGTAGATGGTTTAATATCTCCCAGATAATGAGCATGATTTCCTAGAGCTATCTTGATTTCAAGTCTTCCTGTATCTGAGGCATTTTTTTAATAGAGTCCTTAGTTCATAAGCAAAGCCGTGTTTAGCTTTTTAACTAACTGAGCTGTTAATTTTATTAAATAAAATTGTGATATTTCTAATCGTACATCAGTGATGAAGATTGGATATGGAGGTGTGAAATATGTCTGACGAAGTTTTATTTCTCTTGGTTATGATATCCATGGCTATATGGGTTACGGTCTCTAGAGAGGTTGTAAAACCTTCAAAATTAAACCGGATGAAAATGCTAACATTACTGTCTGCTGGTTCTTTATCTACTTTAATTATTACCATTAATCTTTTTCAAAGCCTGATGATGTAGCTCCTCGTTAACGGGAGGGGGGATTTGAAAATCTGCTTCATTCTTCTAACTCTGGCAGAGCAAGAGTTTTTATATAACAGAAAGCTGAGCTGTGAAATCAAGCAGCCGATTATGTTAAAATAAATTCACTAGTAAGGTCAAAGGAGGACATTTATCATGAAAGAATTTGATCAATTTAAAAATAATGATAATAAAGAAGATAAAGATAAGAAGAAAAATCAATTTACGATTATTAAAGATGACTCCACTGATGGACACGGAGGCTACGGAGTCGGCTCCATCAGTCTGGAGAACATGACCCCGGTCATTGTCGATCCTACAGAAGAAAAAGCGTACGTAGACATGGGAGCGCTGCATGCCCGCAGTGCTGCTGAAAAACGAGTGAAATTCATCCCGGAAAAATCCGAAGTGCCTAACGGAAAATTGTTCTGGATCGTCTGGGTAACCGTGGACTTTACAGAAGGAAAGCCTTGCTTCCATGGTGTGGCAGGCAGTGAAATTCGCGTAGACCGGGAAATCCGCCGCGGCTATAAATCTATGCCTGAACATGTGAATCATATGGATAAATCACTGAAAGGACGATTCGTAGTTGACCACATGGATGATAAATCCAAAAAAATCCTAGGTGAATATTTACGTGACTTTAAACCTGAACTATGGGAAAACACAAATCAGGAATTAAAAGATTCTCTCGGCATTCAATAAAGAAAGTAGCGGGTTAAGGTCTTAGATCGATTACCATGCGAAAAGAGAAAGTCAGAGCCCTATAATATACACCAAAAAAGGCTAACCAGAACTCTGGTTAGCCTTTTATTTATGACTTAAATGGTTTCTTGTTTTGACTAAGATATTTTTAAGGGGGGGTTAATTATAATATATAATACTACCCACTCAAGTATAAGTCTATATTTTTTTAATTTTTTCTCTAAAATAAATTATACCATTTAATTTAGGGGGATTCGGTATGGTCTTTAACAAAACGGAAGAAGAGGAAAGACAGTATCTTGGGGTGGTTTTGAGTAAACTTCGTAAAAAACTGTTCGACCTTGAGGATAGGATTTCTTCTTCTCACAGTGACGTATTAGAGGCTAAAAAATTTATATGGGAAAATAAGCTTGATCAAGCAGAACAAGCATTTAATCGAGAACATGTTTCGTTAAAGATCGACTTTGGTGAAAAGGAAATGGCTCAGCGCAGCAAGGTTCAAAAGTTATTGAATTCTCCTTATTTCGGAAGAGTCGACTTTGTTGAAAAGGGTCAAACAGAAATAGAGAATATCTATATTGGAATACATTCTTTTGTGGAAGAGAATAACTTAAATCATTTGATCTATGATTGGCGAGCTCCTGTATCCAGTGTGTTCTATGATTTCGGAATGGGTAAGGCGGATTATTCCACGCCAGTAGGCAAAGTAGAGGGAGAGGTTCATTTAAAAAGGCAGTATAGTATTAAAGCAGGTGTTATGGAATATATGGTTGAAAGCTCGTTAAATATTAATGATGACATTTTATTAAAAGAACTTAGCGGTACTTCAGATGAGAAGATGAAAAATATTGTCACCTCGATTCAAAAAGAACAAAACGCTGTGATCAGGAATGAAACTTCTAAAGAGGTCATCATCCAGGGTGTGGCAGGATCGGGGAAAACCTCTGTCGCTTTGCACAGAATAGCCTTTTTGTTGTATCGATTCAAAGATACGTTAACCTCGAAGAATATTTTAATCATTTCCCCGAATAAGGTTTTTTCTAATTATATTTCCAATGTTTTACCTGAACTGGGCGAAGAAAATATTAGGGAAGTTCATATAGAGGAATTAGCTCATAAACAGCTCTCCGGCATGGGAAAAATACAGTCGTTTCATCAACAAATAACGGATTTGATGGATGCTGGGGATCAGGATTTTATAGATCGTATAAAGTATAAGGCATCCATAGACTTTTTACATGAGCTGGATGGTTTTATCAATTATATGGATGCTGAATACTTTTCACCAGAAGATGTAACAATCGATTCTGTATTTATTTCAAAGGAGGACTTAGTAAGGACTTATCACACATATGAAAGGATGCCTATTCAACAAAGATTAGAAAAGGTTGCTTCGATTGCTGGAAACAGAGATCGTAAGGGGAGGAAAGTATCCCCTGCTACCTCTAGAAAAATAAAATCTGCTATAAAATCAATGTTTAAGTATCAAGATCTACTTTCATTGTACAAAGATTTTTATCACTATATTGGAAAACCACACCTCTTCAAATATAAATCCGGAAAAATAATGGAGTACGCAGATGTCTTTCCCCTAATGTATTTAAAATCCTATTTTAATGGACTGGAGTCCTATGATTATGTAAAGCATCTATTAGTAGATGAAATGCAGGATTATACTCCGATGCAATACGTTGTTTTGTCTAAGCTATTTAGGTCTAAGAAAACCATTTTGGGTGATCGCAATCAGTCGGTAAATCCGTATTCCTCGACGTCTATAGCTGAGATGAAAAAGGTGTTTCCAACCGCAGAAACAGTTGAGTTATTAAAAAGCTACCGTTCAACAATTGAAATTACAAACTTTGCTCAACAATTAAATGATAATAATAAACTGATTCCAATTGAACGGCATGGCGAGGAACCCCAAATTTTAAATTGTAAGAGCAGGACGAGCGAATTTGAAGAAATAAGAAAATTAATGATTGATTTCTTGCAATCGGATCACAATTCATTAGGGATCATCTGTAAGACACAAACTCAGGCAAGTGAAATGTACCAGGCTGTAAATCGCGTAAGCCAAGATATAGTTTTGCTGAGTTTCGATAGTGAGGAGTTCCATGAAGGCATTATCATCACATCGGCTCCTATGTCTAAAGGACTGGAGTTTGATCAAGTTATCGTTCCTTTTGTTGACGCGGCCAGCTACCATACTGATTTAGATAAAAGTTTGTTGTACATTGCCTGCACAAGAGCCATGCACAAATTAAATCTAACGTACGCTGATACGCTTACTCCTTTTTTCAAAAACACTCAGAAGTGAGGATTCCATGCAGACGATTATTGCTCAAACTAAAAAATTCCAGTTTACTCGGAGAACATTTATGATAGAATAAGAACAAACGTTCCCGTTAAGGAGTGGATAACAAGTGGATAGCAAACATCGTGATCGCGGATCGATTAAGTGGACGTCTTTAATGCTGCCTGAACATGTGGAAATGATTAAAAAGCTTTGGAAAGAAGACGAGCGGGTAGAGCAAGGGATATTGGATGAACAGAAGGCAGTGGAAATTGACTTTATGCTGCAGCGGGCCTTGCATGATGATTTAACTGTGCGGCTCAAGGTCTATAACGGCTTTGAATATGAAGTAGTGAAGGTGAAGATGGAATACATCAGCAAACTCGACCGCAAAATTTTCGGCACCAACTGGGAAACGAAAGAAGAGGTCATATTGCGGCTTGAGGATATAGCGGATATTGATATTATCTAATGTGTTCACAAAAAGTTCACAAGTGATTTTGGAATTTTTTGAATATGAATCTTGACGGTGGTACAAGAAAGGTACTATATTAAGTATCACATGGAAGCTACATGTGTACTAGGACGGAGAAAACGACCGGTTTATGCCGGTCGTTTTCTCTGTTTTATTATAGCAAGGAGAAAGGGAGCCTGATTGGAGGGCAGGACACCCCTGGAATTGGGCAGCGATGTACTCTATCGGTCGTTAACAAGCTTCTATCTTCTCTAAAAAAGGATCTATCGCCGAAAAAATTAAATCTATTGTCCCTAATCGCGGTTCTATCGGCAGAAAGTGAGAATCTATCGCATATTTGCCATTCTATCGTACGAAAAATCAGTTCTATCGCCCTCTGCACCCCGCTTTTTCGCACGCTAACATCTGCCATCGTCAGTCTATCGCACGGAAGCACAATATCGCCTCGAGCAACCCGGGCAATGGCGGGGAAGCGTCATATCGCCTCGAGCAACCCGGGCTATCGCACACAAGCTGAAGCCTATCGCCCAAAATCACAAGCTGCAGCCCATCGCACCCCCCAGGTGCCCAGCCTCCAACAGCACGCGCAATTACACCAAGGCGCCAGAAAACCTGCCCGTCATATTCAGCGCCATATCGCCACCCGATATGACGCCCTTCCACTCTAAAAGAACCAATCCACCATACTTTTAAACCAGCGATTATCTTTAAATTCTTTTTCTACTTCATCCTTCAGCTTACTGTCATCGCCGCCGCACGTTTCTTTCGGGATGTCTTTTTTCTTCAGGTAAACGAGCCGCTCTTTCGGGCAGTTGGGACCGGACAGTTTGCCGGTGTCTGGATCAATATAGACTCCTTTCACACCAGGCGTTGGAGTGAAGGCGGCGTTTGGGAGTGACTTATGGATGTCTTCCATCGTGTCGGCCCACACTTCTTTCGGAATCTGGTGATCGGCGGTTTTCGTCAGTTTCTTACTGCCGTCATCATAGCCGGTCCAGACGCCTGTGACATACTGCGGGCTGAAGCCGATCATCCAGCTGTCATAATCGGTTGTGCCGGATTTTCCACCGTACATGCGGGTCAGGCGGTCGGCAATTGTAGATCCGGTGACGCTCATGTATCCATTTAAGGCGGTGTCAAACATGCCTGTCATCATATGAGTGACCTCGAAGGCGTTATCGGGATCGATTTTGTCGTCTTCTTTGTATGTTGGCTTGTATTCATACAACACGTTTCCGTGACGGTCGGTAATTTTGTCTACCGTATGGGCATGAATCGATTCGGTGCCCGAGATCAGCCGGCCGTAGCCATTGACCATATCGTAAAGCGATATGGAGGCTGTTCCGAGTGCGAGTGAGGGAACAGCTGGCAGCTTGCCGTTGATGCCAAAGGTGTGCAGAGTTTTAACCAGGTTCTTTGGACCGATTTCCATATTCGTTTTCACGGCGTAGATATTGTCTGACAAAGCAAGCGCCTGGGCCATGGTAATCGGCTTGTCTGCATAATAGTCGTTATAATTGGCCGGCGCATACATCTTGCCGTTTTTCAGTTCGAAAGTTGTGGGCTTGCTTTCCTTCATTGTGACCGGCGAGTAGCCTTTACCTAAGGCCGCATAATATAAGAATGGCTTAATTGTCGATCCGACCATTCGCTTCGCCTGCGTCGCCCGGTTATAGGAGCTTGCCGCGTAATCGCGTCCGCCGGCAAGAGCCGTGACCGCTCCGGTATTGCTATCCATAACGACGGCCGCTGTCTGGACGTCGTCATTCGGGTTAATATCTTCGCGTATCGCTTTGTCCAAATCCTGCTGATGTTCTTTAATCAGAGAGGTGTGGATATGGTAGCCGCCGGTTCGCAGCTCTTCCCGGGAGATATGAAGAAGGTTAGCGGCTTCCTGGACAACCTGGTCTTGGAAATAAGGGGCCACTTCGCTGTGGGCCACTTCCGCTTCCTTATCTGAATAGGCGAGGGTGACCGCCTGAGCCTGCTGTTCTTCAGAGGCCGTAATGTACCCGTTTTTCTCCATTTCTGACAGCACCTTAGCTTGGCGTGAGGTCGCATTTTCTTCGTTTACTAGCGGTGAATAGTAGCTTGGTCCTTTAGGAATACCGGCAAGCATGGTCGCCTCGGCTAACGTCAAGTTCTTGGCATGCTTGTCAAAATAGGACCGGCTTGCGGCCTCGATTCCGTATGCACCATGACCGTAATAGATCGTATTTAAGTAGCCTTCCAGAATTTCATCTTTGGAATAAAAGAGTTCCAGACGAACCGCAAAGAGTGCTTCGGATAGCTTACGTTTCCACGTTTTTTCCTGGGAAAGGTAGAGGTTCTTCGCGTATTGCTGGGTGATGGTGCTTGCTCCTTCCGCCATGCTCATCGTTTTAATATCTTTCAGACCGGCAGAAGCAATCCGACGGAAATCGAAGCCGAAGTGATCATAGAAGCGATGGTCTTCAATAGAGACCGTAGCGTCAATAATGGACTGAGGCATCTCATCTTTCTTAATCCAGTACCGTTCTTCGGCTCCGTGGTCCTCTCCAATCACTGATCCGTCCTTACTATAATAAAGGGTGTTCTGTTCGGTCATAAGGGATGGCGGCCCCTGGCTGATGGCAAGACCAAGAATCCCAATAACGGCAAGCGCAGCTAAAATAGCCGTAAACACAGCTAGTTTGACGCTTCTTTTTGCCCATTTTAATGAAAAACGAATAAATAATATCATGTTGCTATGCTCCTGCCTGTTAAGAATTCATAAAGATTGCTATTATTATGGGTAAATCATTAGTAAAATAAACGTATTGCTGGTTATAGCGGCAAGGAGAAATGGCTTAGGAAATGAAAGGAGAACGAATAAATGGGTACTTGGTTTA
Source organism: Halobacillus rhizosphaerae (assembly GCF_046719735.1). Taxonomy (NCBI): domain Bacteria; kingdom Bacillati; phylum Bacillota; class Bacilli; order Caryophanales; family Bacillaceae; genus Halobacillus; species Halobacillus rhizosphaerae. The sequence continues at coordinate 31,137 of NZ_JAUTWQ010000028.1, read as the reverse complement.
CAGAAAAACAGACCGATCACTTTGGAATTACAGCGAAAGTGAACCGGTCTTTGCATAAAGAACAAACAGATTTTCAAAGTTTAGAAATGCTCGAAACGGAAGAATGGGGGAATATGCTCGTTCTGGATGATATGGTGATGACGACTGAGAAGGATGAGTTTGTCTATCACGAAATGCTCGCGCACATTCCGCTGTTTACTCACCCGAGCCCGAAACAGGTGCTGGTCGTGGGCGGCGGTGACGGAGGCGTGATTCGCGAGGTGCTGAAGCATCCCAGTGTGGAAAAAGCGACTCTTGTAGAAATCGATGGCAAAGTAATCGAGTATTCGAAGCAGTATCTGCCGAGTATTGCCGGTGCTTTGGAAGATGAGCGGGTCGAAGTGAAAGTCGACGACGGCTTTATGCACATTGCAAAAAGCGAGCGGGAATATGATGTGATTATGGTGGATTCCACGGAACCGGTTGGTCCTGCTGTGAATCTGTTTACTAAAGGTTTTTATGAGGGGATTGCCAAAGCTTTAAAAGAAGACGGGATTTTTGTGGCACAGACGGACAACCCTTGGTTTAAATCCGATCTGCTTCAACAAGCTTATGGAGATGTTCAAGCGACTTTCCCGATCACGAAAGTATATACGGCGAATATTCCCACTTATCCGAGCGGTCTGTGGACGTTTACGATGGGAAGTAAAATTTATGATCCATTGCAAGTTCCGGCAGAACGTTTCCATGAAATGGAGACGCGCTATTATACAGAAGAGCTGCAGACTGCTGCTTTTGCCCTGCCGAAATTTGTGAAAGATTTATTACAAGGCTGAAGGGGGACGGACAATGGTATTTGATCATGGTTACTCCGGTAAAGTATTTATTATGAGCCGGCCGGAAGAAGAGCCGGCGGATGCTGTCATTTATGGTATGCCGATGGACTGGACGGCGAGCTTTCGTCCCGGTTCCCGCCTTGGTCCGAATCGCATTCGCGAAGCCTCGATCGGTCTTGAGGAATACAGTCCGTATTTGGATCGTCACCTGGAGGAAGTGAACTATTTTGATGCGGGGGATATGATGCTGCCTTTCGGAAATGCGGCACGCAGTCTCGACATCATCGAAGGATACATGGACGAGCTGCTTGCCAAAGGCAAATATCCGCTCGGCCTCGGCGGGGAGCATCTGGTTACCTGGCCGGTGCTAAAAGCGATCCATCGTAAATATCCGGATGTGGCGGTCATTCATATCGATGCTCACGCTGATCTCCGGGAAGAATATGAAGGAGAAGTTCTTTCCCATTCCACCCCGATCCGCAAAGCGTGCGGGCTGCTGGGTCCGGAGAATGTTTACTCCTTTGGGATCCGCTCGGGGATGAGGGAAGAATTTCAGTATGCTAAAGAAAGCGGCATGTATATGGCGAAATATGAAGTGCTGCAACCGCTGCAGGAGATCCTTCCGAAACTTGCCGGCCGTCCGGTGTACGTGACGATTGATATTGATGTGCTCGATCCTGCTTACGCTCCAGGAACCGGTACAGCTGAAGCAGGCGGTATTTCTTCCAAAGAACTACTCTCAAGCATTCATGCGATCGCGGCTTCTGATCTGAATGTCATTGGTTCAGATCTCGTGGAAGTGGCCCCAGCCTATGACCCTACAGAGCAGACGCAAATCGCTGCTAGTAAATTTGTGCGCGAAATGCTTTTGGGCTTTGTTAAATAAATGATAGAATAGAGAAATGGTACGAAAAGCCACTGTGATTGCTCTCATAGTGGCTTTTCTTCTTGAACAGAAGTAAAGGAGCGCTTGCAAGTGACGAATAAAATGATAGGATTAATCGCCGTCTATGCCGTAATTATGGCAGGACTGCTTTATGTAACTTTTGCAGAGGAATGGAACCCTTCCGGCAATACGTACAGTGTAGAAGATCAGACGCTGACGATCGAGCAGGGAGTGTTCAGTAAAGATACCCGCACCATCGATATGAAAGGAAAGCAGGCGGACGTGCTGCGTTATTTTCTCGCGATGTCTGTCGAACGTGAGCATTGGAGACAGGACCTGACTGTCATCGGACTGATTCTGCCCTTTTTATTATTTATTTTCTACCGTGACCGTCGTCCGTTTAAAAGCTACGTTTCTTATGGCTGGTATGTGACAATAATAGCAGCTATAGCGGTGTTGTATGCGGCTTACAGTATACCGGGCCATGTGAGTGAGATTCAGGATATTCATCAGCAGGTAAATCAGTTAACATCGTAATGGAATAGAGTTCCTCTTGAGTTTTTGAGTAGGAGTTCTTATAATAAATAAGTTAAAGTGTACGCCATCCGATAGATAAAGGAGCGATAAAATGACGAGCAGCCATGCCACAGACGTCCAGGTGCAACTCGTAACGGAGATCAGAGAAGCAGATCGGAATGAGAAAATGAACATCTTTGAGCCGGGTCAGTTTTATCAGCGCGGAGAAACCCAGGTACTCACATTTACAGAACACCCAGACGAGGGAGATCCTGTGAACACGATGATTACTATAAAACCGAGTCACGTGAGTATAAAACGGACCGGCGGCGTAGCGATGCGCCAGGTATTTCAGCCGCAGATCGAAACGGAGAACATCTACCACCATACGTACGGAGATTTTCATATGAAAACTGTCACCAACGAGATTGACTTCCAATCGCTTAATGAGGGGAATCAAGGACGTTTGTTTATTAGTTATCAAATGACATTAAACCACGAAGTAACTCAAGCCCACCGCTTGACGCTGACGTTTAAGGAGGAAAGTAAAACATGAACATTGTAGAAAAGACGGAGCAGAAGTTGAAGGATGAAATTGTCCGTTCGGTACTTGCGGCAGGCCTTGCCAGTGAAGAGGAGATGCCGGAAGTCGTTCTTGAGCAGCCGAAGGACAAAGCTCATGGAGATTACGCGACGAATATGGCTATGCAGCTGGCTCGTGTCGCGAAGAAGAACCCGCGGGTGATTGCTGACGAGCTTGTTGAGGAATTTGACCACTCTAAAGCTTCGATTGATAAAATCGAAATTGCTGGTCCGGGTTTTATTAATTTTTATATGAACAATCATTATTTAACGGATCTTGTTCCGGCTATTCTTGAGGATGGAGCGGCTTATGGCCGGACGGAAACAGGAAAGGGTCATAAGATTCAAGTGGAATTTGTCTCCGCAAATCCTACAGGGACGCTGCACTTAGGGCACGCGCGCGGGGCTGCCGTTGGCGATTCGTTATGTAACGTGCTCGAAGCTGCTGGGTATGAAGTGTCCAGGGAGTATTATATTAATGATGCAGGAAATCAAATGGCTAATTTAGCTTTTTCCGTGGAAGCGCGTTATATGCAGGCGCTTGGCAAAGACTGGGACATGCCGGATGACGGCTATCACGGCAAAGATATTATTGAGCTTGGGAAGAAGCTTGCCCAGGAAGACGGGGACAAGTGGGTGGATGCGTCAGAAGAAGACCGTTTGAAGTTCTTCCGTGAGTATGGATTGAAATATGAACTGAACAAAATTAAGACGGACCTTGAAGAATTCCGAGTGCCGTTTGACGAGTGGTTCTCTGAAACGTCCCTTTATGAAGGCGATAAAATTCAAAGTGCTTTAAACGTTCTGAAATCGAAGGATTACGTGTATGAGAAAGACGATGCGACCTGGTTTGAGACGACGAAATTTGGCGACGATAAAGACCGTGTTCTGATCAAGAATGACGGCACGTACACTTATTTAACGCCGGATATTGCGTATCATAAGAACAAGCTGGACCGCGGCTTTGACACGCTGATTAACATTTGGGGAGCCGACCACCACGGGTATATTCCACGGATGAAAGCGGCGATCCAGGCGCTAGGTTATCAGGAAGGTACGCTGGAAGTGGAAATCATTCAAATGGTGAACCTGTTCCAGGACGGTGAAAAAGTGAAAATGAGCAAGCGGACTGGAAAAGCGGTCACGCTGCGTGAGCTGATGGAGGAAGTCGGCATTGATGCTATGCGTTATTTCTTCTCCATGCGCTCCAGTGATTCTCATCTCGACTTTGACATGGATCTTGCCCGGTCAAATTCTAATGAAAATCCTGTCTATTATGTTCAATATGCCCATGCAAGAATTTGTACGATGCTGAAGCAGGCCGAAGAAAAAGGCTTGAATAAAGACCTTGAGTTTGACGGCAGTTTGCTGTCCTCTGAGAAAGAGGAAGACCTGCTGAAGCGGCTCGGTGAATTCCCGCAGCTCGTGGCTGACGCTGCTGAGAAACGGGTACCGCACCGGATCACTCAATATGCTTTTGATTTAGCTTCCAACCTTCACAGCTTCTATAACGCAGAAAAAGTTCTCGATGCGGATCATCCTGAGCGGACTGCCGCAAGAATTGCATTGATGAAGGCTGTGCGCACAACTTTGGTCAACGCGCTGACAATAATTGGCGTGTCTGCACCAGAGCAAATGTAGCTGCATAGAATAACAAAAGGGCGTCTTTGCTGACTAGGGCAGGGGCGTTCTTTTTCTTGGTTCCATCTCAAGCTCAAGAGGGTGGACTTCTGCTAAAATAGAGCAGGCTGCCATATACTAAACCCAGGCAGAAGCAGTAAGATAAAGAGAGAAAAGAGGAGACGAATAGTGATGATGAAAGAAATTATATTAGCTTTAATTACAGGTTTTATAGTAGGGCTGGTCTTTGCCGCCTTTAAATTGCCAATCCCGGCGCCGCCCGCATTCGCTGGAGTTGCCGGAATTGTAGGCATTTACTTAGGCTTCAAAGTGTTTGCATGGATGATACCGATGGTCACCCAGGTATTTAAATAACGTTAGAGTAACGGCCGAAGCAGAATGGCAATCTTACCGCTTATTTTCGTAGTGAGGGACCGTTTAGCCAGCCATTCTTCGTCTAAAGCGATGGCGTTAAGGGTATCTTCCAGAAACATTGCTTTTAATTCTTTAATAAATGCAGGATCGTACACGAGCGTGTTCACTTCTTTATTCAAGAATAAGCTGCGCAGGTCGAAATTAGCGGTGCCAATATCGGCGAGTTTCTCGTCAATAATCATCACTTTGGCATGGTAAAACCCATCGTCAAACATCGACACGGTGCCGCCTTCCTGGCAGATCCGCTGTAAATACGGGGTAGCTGCAGGCTTGACCAGCGGGTGATCGGCTTTCAACGGCACCATAATGTGCAGATGGACCCCGCGGTGGATGGCCTGTATCAATTCCGTCATCATTTTTTCCGTGGGAATAAAGTAAGGCGTACCGATATAGATTTCTGTTTCCGCCTGCTGAATCATGGCTATAAATTCATGCTCCAGCCGGGTTCCGTCGGTGGCAACAAATCGTATTTCCTTATCCCCGAGGTGATCAGAGATGGGCAGCGGCTCTATTTTTTCCCCGGTTTCCACCAGCCAGTCGTCGAGCAGAATGGTATGAAGATGGCTCACGGCAGGACCGATGAGTCGCAAATGATAGTCACGCCACTCGCCGAACTTCGGATTTTCCCCAAGATAATTCTTCCCAATGTTAAAGCCCCCGGCATAACCTATTTTTCCATCAATGATGAGGATTTTCCGGTGATTCCTCCGGTTTACTTTATAAAAGAAATACGGAAATCCCAGTTTGCTGGCAAAGCTAAACTGAACCCCGGCCTCTCGCATTTTCTGGATCATCGCGGGCTTGATTTTATAGCCGCCCAGCCGGTCGACCATCAATCGGACTGTTAATCCCTGTTTGGCTTTTTTCTTTAAAATATCAATAAACTGCAAGCTGATTTCATCATCCGCAATTAAATAAAAGAGCACGTCAATCTGCTTCCGGGCATCCGTGAGATCCTGAAATAAGTCCTCAAACAGCGGCGCACCGTTCTTGTATAACTTATAATCTCCTTTGGCTTTGTCGAAAGTAAGAAAGCGGGCTTGCTTTTTGTGGGCTTTTTTACCCATTTTAAAATCTAAAATAACCAGTAAAATAAGGATAAAGATGCTGATGAGTGCTGCAAACAGTCCGATCAACGCTTTCACCTCCGTTAAATGTTACGTTAGTTTTCCCTAAACCTTGGTTTTGAACAGGGAAAAGGTGAAAATATGTTGACTGAATGCTCATTCATAATTTATAGTTAAACTATAAGATTCAGAAAATTTTCCAGTTTCTGAGCCAAAATAGCACGAATCGCAGCTGCGATTACAACAAAGAGGGGGAGAGGCAATGAATCCGTTGCTGTTAGCAAACTGGATTTTGTTCCTTGGTGTAACCGTTTACGGATTGTACTTATTCGTTCGAATCGTGCGGACGCGTATTGCTTACATTCAATTGGGACGGAAAGTCGAGTTTGATGGGGAAATTAAGAAACGATTAAATAAAATAGGAGTCTATGTTTTTGGTCAGAAGAAACTGTTGAAGGATAAGAAGTCCGGTGCCATTCACGTGATGATGTTTTATGGATTTCTGCTCGTTCAGTTCGGGGCCATTGATTTTATTTGGAGAGGACTAGCCCCAGACAGCCATTTACCACTTGGCTTCTTATATCCGGGTTTTACCTTTTTCCAGGAATTAGTTGCTTTCATGATCTTAGTTGCTGTGGTCTGGGCTTTTTACCGCCGTTATGTGGAGAAGCTCGTCCGGCTGAAGCGTGGATTTAAAGCAGGACTTGTTCTATTGTTTATTGGCGGACTGATGGTCAGTGTGCTGGTAGGGAATGGTATGGGCATCATCTGGCACGGAGAAGCAGGGGGCTGGACAGAACCGATTGCGAGCTTAATTGCAAGCGCTTTCTCATGGCTGCCGACCGCTGCCGCTGTTACCATTTTCTTTGTATGCTGGTGGATTCACTTGCTGATCTTGCTCACTTTCTTAGTGTATGTGCCGCAGTCCAAGCATGCGCACTTGATCGCAGCTCCGGCGAACGTCTTCTTAAGCCGCGACGATCCGCCTGGTAAGCTGAAAACGATTGATTTTGAGATTGATGAGGAAGCGGAAGAAGAGGATGTTTCGTTTGGTGTGGGCAAGATTGAAGAATTTAATCAGAAGCAGATGATCGATTTCTATGCCTGCGTAGAATGCGGACGCTGTACCAACGTGTGTCCGGCCACAGGATCAGGCAAAATGCTGTCGCCAATGGACTTAATTATTAAGCTGCGTGACCATTTAACGGAAAAAGGGGCTGCAGTTACGGGCGAATATCCGTGGGTACCTTCCTATGCGTTTTCCGGCACAGAAGGCAACCAGCTCGCCCAAATGTCCCGCTCGCAAGGAATTAGTGAAACGGCCGCCGCCATTGAAGAAGTGAACAACAAGGATTTAATTGGCGATGTGATCACGGAAGAAGAGCTGTGGGCGTGTACCACTTGCCGAAACTGTGAAGATCAGTGTCCGGTCATGAATGAACACGTCGATAAAATCATCGACCTTCGCCGTTACCTGGTGTTAACGGAAGGGAAGATGGATCCCGATGGCCAGCGGGCCATGATGAATATCGAACGTCAGGGCAACCCTTGGGGACTTTCTAAGAAAGAACGAGAGAACTGGCGTGAGATCGACGAGGACGTACAGATTCCGACAGTGAAGGAATTGAAGAAGTCCGGCGAAGAATTTGAATACTTATTCTGGGTAAGCTCCATGGGATCGTATGATAACCGCAGCCAGAAAATCGCGCTTGCTTTCGCTAAATTGATGAACAAAGCAGGGATCAAGTTTGCGATTCTCGGCAATAAAGAACAGAACTCCGGTGACACGGCCCGCCGTATGGGGAATGAATTCTTGTTCCAGGAGCTTGCAGAAAAGAATATGAAAGAATTTGAAAAGCATGATGTGAAGAAGATTATTACGATCGATCCACATGCGTACAACATTTTCAAAAATGAATACCCTGATTTCGGATTAGAAGCAGAGGTGTACCACCACACCGAAATGCTGGCTCAGTGGCTGAAAGACGGCATATTGAAGCCGGAAGCAGAGGTCAATGAAACGATTACGTACCATGACAGCTGTTATCTGGGCCGCTATAACGAAGTTTATCAGCCGCCGCGTGAGGTGCTTGAAATGATTCCTGGCGTACAAGTGGTGGAAATGAAACGGAATCGCCAAAACGGCATGTGCTGCGGAGCCGGTGGTGGAATGATGTGGATGGAAGAGAAATCTGGCAACCGTGTCAACGTCGCTCGAACCGAACAGGCGCTTGAGGTGAACCCGACGATGATTTCCAGCGGCTGCCCATTCTGTCTGACGATGCTGTCGGATGGAACGAAGGCGAAGGAAGTCGAGGAGAAAGTCAGTACGATGGACATTGCGGAAATCTTAGCAAAGTCCGTGTTTCCAGAGAAACAAGAGAAAACAGCGTAAATAATGATGAAAAAAAGTAAATGTAGTACGAAAATTGTGGAAAGTGTACAGCATTTTATGTACACTTTCTTTATGGGGCGAAATTGAGCGAGCGTTCAATCGTCATTTTTGAAAGCGTTATCAAATGAGGAGGAAATCAAACATGCGTAAAACAGTGATAGTATCCGGTGCTCGTACACCATTCGGTAAATTTGGCGGCGGTCTAGCGCCATTAACGGCGGCTCAGCTTGGCGGAATTGCGATTAAAGCGACGTTGGAACGCGCCAATTTTAAAGCGGAAGATCTGAATGAAGTGATTATGGGAAGCGTTCTGCAAGGCGGCCAAGGCCAGCTGCCATCAAGGCAGGCAGCGCGTGCAGCCGGCATTCCATGGGATATTAAAACAGAAACGGTCAACAAAGTATGTGCCTCAGGAATGAGAAGTGTAACGATGGCCGATCAGTTCATTCGTCTGGGAGATGAAGAGGTTATCGTCGCCGGCGGTATGGAAAGCATGAGCAATGCTCCTTACTTTATGCCGAAAGCACGCTGGGGATTACGCATGGGGGATGCTGCCGTAAAGGATATGATGGTTCATGACGGCTTAACCTGTTCGTTCGAGAATGTTCACATGGGCAATTACGGAAACCGCACAGCAGAACAATTCGAACTCACACGCGAAGCCCAGGATGAATGGTCTTATAGAAGCCACCAGCGTGCCGTTAAAGCGATCGAAGACGGCAAACTTGCAGAAGAAATTGTTTCTGTCGAAGTGCCAAAGCGTAAAGGGGATCCAGAAGTTGTAGACACGGATGAAGCGCCGAGAAAGGACACTTCTGTGGAAGCGCTTGCTAAATTGCGTCCGGTTTTCGATCCGAATGGAACGATTACGGCTGGAAATGCTCCAGGAGTGAATGACGGAGCCTGTGCCATGCTATTAATGTCTGATGAGAAGGCGAAGCAGCTAGGTGCCGATACTCTAGCAACCATTCTTGCTCATGATGAAGTAGCCGTCGAAGCTCAGGATTTCCCGCAGACTCCAGGACTTGTGATCAATAAACTGTTGAAAAAAGCGGGCAAATCGATTGACGATATTGATCTGTTTGAAGTAAATGAAGCCTTTGCAGCCGTTTCACTCGCCAGCGGAAAGATTGCCGGCATTGATCCGGAGAAGGTGAATGTAAATGGCGGAGCGGTTGCGCTTGGTCACCCAATTGGGGCGAGTGGTGCGCGAATTTTACTTACTCTTGCTTATGAACTGAAACGCCGCGGCGGTGGTCTCGGTATTGCTGCGATTTGTTCAGGCGGCGGCCAGGGAGATGCGGTTTTAATCGAAGTAGCGAAGCAGTAGAAGGAGAGGGATAGATATGTCGATCAACACAGTAATGGTGATTGGAGCAGGGCAAATGGGTGCGGGAATCGCCCAGGTGTTTGCTCAATCAGGAATCCAAGTGAAATTGAATGATTTACAGCAGGATGCCCTGGATAAAGGGTTATCCGGTATTGAAAAGCGGCTGGCCCGAGCCGCAGAAAAAGGCAAAATGAGTGCAGAAGATCAGACGGCCGCTTTTAACCGTTTATCAGGCACCACGAATCTGGAAGACGCTTCCGATTGTGATCTCGTTATTGAAGCCGTCGTCGAGAATATGGATGTGAAAACGAAGGTTTTTCAGCAATTAGATAAAATCACTCCTAAGCATGCCATCTTGGCATCTAATACTTCGTCGCTGCCGATCACTGAAATTGCGGCCGCTACGAATCGCCCGTCTCAGGTGATTGGGATGCACTTTATGAATCCGGTGCCGGTCATGAAGCTGGTGGAAATCATCCGGGCCATCCAGACGAGTGATGAAACCTATCAGGCGATCGAGGATATGACGAAGCAATTAAATAAATCTCCCGTTGAAGTAGAGGACTTCCCAGGGTTTGTATCTAACCGGATTCTGATGCCGATGATTAATGAAGCGATTTATACAGTCTATGAAGGCGTTGCGTCTCCTGAAGACGTAGATACCGTTATGAAACTGGGCATGAACCATCCGATGGGACCGCTGACGTTAGCCGATTTCATTGGACTGGATACGTGTTTATATATTATGGAAGTTCTGCATGAAGGATTTGGCGACAGTAAATACCGTCCCTGTCCGTTACTTAGGAAATATGTGAAAGCAGGCTGGCTTGGTAAAAAATCAGGACGCGGTTTTTACAGCTACGAATAACCGGTAGAGGAGAGAACAACGATGAATTTACAGTTTACGGATGAACAGCAGATGATGAGGAAAATGGTTCAGGATTTTGCCGAAAAAGAAGTCGCACCGGCAGTAGCACGGATGGAAGCGGAAGACCGGTTTCCGATTGAATTGGTGAGAAGGATGGGAGAACTGGGGCTCATGGGGATCCCGATTCCGGAAGAGTACGGCGGGGCCGAAATGGACTACACCTCCTACATTATCGCGATTCACGAAATTTCCAAAGTCAGTGCTACATTAGGCGTTATCTTGTCTGTCCACACATCTGTTGGAACGAATCCAATCCTTTACTTCGGCACCGAAGAGCAAAAGAAGAAGTACATCCCGAAGCTTGCCAGCGGTGAATATTTAGGGGCCTTCGCTTTGACGGAGCCAAGTGCAGGTTCAGACGCCGGCAGCTTAAAAACGAGAGCACAGAAGCAGGGAGATTCTTATATCCTCAACGGCTCAAAAGTATTTATTACCAACGGGGGAGAAGCAGATACGTTTATCGTATTTGCCAGAACGGACCGGGACGAGAAGAACGGTAAAGGAGTCAGTGCCTTTATTCTAGAGCGTAATACGCCAGGCTTCTCGATCGGTAAACCAGAGAAGAAAATGGGACTGCACGGGTCAAGTACGGTTTCGCTTAATTTTGACCAGTGTGAAGTTCCTGCCTCGCAGATGCTGGGGAACGAAGGAGAGGGCTTTAAGATCGCCCTGTCGAACTTGAATATCGGCCGCATCGGCATCGCCGCCCAGTCTCTCGGTATTGCAGAAGCCGCCTTTGAACACGCGGCCGCTTACGCAAAAGAACGCGAGCAATTCGGAAAGCCGATAGCGAAACTGCAGGGTATTTCCTTTAAGCTTGCCGATATGGCGACTGCTGTGGAAGCGTCTAAATTGCTTGTCTACCAGGCAGCGGCCATGCAGGGCAACCAGGAGAAATGCGGCAAACAAGCTTCGATTGCCAAGCTTTTCGCTTCCAAAACAGCGGTTAATACAGCCATTGAAGCGGTCCAGGTTCACGGAGGATACGGCTACACCGAGGATTATGCGGTTGAACGGTTTTTCCGCGATGCGAAAGTTTGCGAAATCTATGAAGGTACGAGCGAAATACAGCGGATAGTGATCAGCAACCACGTGTTGAACGATTAAGGAGGAGCAGCAGATGGATTTTAAACTTTCAGAAGAACAAGAAATGCTTAGAAAAATGGTCAGAGATTTTGCCAAGAATGAAGTGGAACCAACCGCAGCAGAGCGGGATGAAGAGGAGCGGTTCGACCGGGGCATCTTCGATAAAATGGCGGAGCTCGGACTAACCGGGATTCCTTGGCCGGAAGAGTACGGGGGAATCGGTTCAGACTTCGTCAGCTACGTGATCGCGGTGGAAGAATTGTCACGCGTATGTGCGTCTACCGGCGTTACATTATCCGCACATATTTCTCTTGCCAGCTGGCCGATTTATAAATTCGGAAATGAAGAGCAGAAGAAAACATTTCTCGCCCAGCTCGCTTCCGGCGAAAAACTCGGCGGTTATGCGCTGTCTGAGCCAGGTGCCGGCAGTGACGTTTCTTCCATGCGCACGCAGGCGAAACTTGACGGCGATCATTACATTTTGAATGGCAATAAAGTTTGGATTACGAACGGCGGCGTCGGTGATCTTTATATTGTGTTTGCAAAGACCGATCCAAGTGCTGGAAGCCGCGGTGTGAGTGCTTTTATCGTGGAAAAAGGAACAGAAGGCTTCACCTTCGGCAAGAAAGAGAAGAAGCTGGGCATACGCTCGTCCCCAACGACCGAGCTCATCTTTGAAAATTGTAAAATCCCGAAAGAAAATCTGCTTGGCGAAGAAGGCCAGGGCTTTAAAATTGCGATGATGACACTGGATGGCGGCCGTAACGGCATTGCTGCTCAGGCGGTAGGAATCGCTCAAGGCGCACTTGATGCGTCGGTTGGCTACGCAAAAGAGCGGGAACAATTCGGCAAACCGATTGCCAAGCACCAAGGGGTTTCCTTTAAGATTGCCGATATGGCGACCGAAATCGAAGCGGCACGTCTGTTAACCTACCAGGCAGCTTATTTGGAATCAGAAGGCCTGCCTTATGCCAAAGCATCAGCAATGGCTAAGCTTTTCGCCGGCGATTCTGCGATGAGAATTACAACCGAAGCGGTGCAGGTTCATGGCGGATATGGCTATACCAAGGATTATCCGGTAGAACGCTACATGCGCGATGCGAAGATTACGCAAATTTATGAAGGTACAAATGAGATCCAGCGGCTGGTCATCGGCCGGATGGTAACCCAGTAATCGAAGGGACGATCGACTATGCACCCGCTCGCTGAACGGATTCAGAAACAGGATATGCGCGCCCTCGCCCGGGCCATCACCGTGGTTGAGAGTGATGAACAGCAGAAGCTGGAGCTCATGAGTGATATTTTCTCGATCAAAAAGCAGGCCCATCATATCGGAATTACCGGTTCGCCTGGTGCCGGGAAAAGCTCACTCATTAATCGGCTGCTGACTTTCCTGCGTTCCCAGAACTTAACCGTTGCGGTCATTGCCGTTGATCCGACGAGTCCTTTCAGTGGTGGATCTCTGCTTGGGGACCGGACGCGTATGAATCAGCACTTTACCGATCCAGGCATTTTCATTCGCAGCATGGCGACCCGCGGCAGCCTCGGAGGTCTTGCCCGTGCAACGAAGGATGCGATCCGGGTCTGTGATGCGTACGGGTTTGACGTGATTCTTGTGGAAACCGTCGGGGTCGGCCAGTCGGAACTCGATATTATGAAAGTCGTCGATACCACAGGCCTGGTCCTTACCCCTAACAGCGGAGACGTGCTGCAAATTTTTAAAGCAGGAATTATGGAAATTGCCGACTTGTTTATTATTAATAAAGCGGATCTTCCCGGCGTGGAAAAGCTGAAAACCACCCTGGAAGAATACATGATGATCGTTAATCCTAAAGGTTGGGAGCCGCCGATTGTTTCAACGATTTCCACGGAAAATCAGGGAATGGAAGACGTGTGGCAGGCGATGGCTGATCATCATACTTACTTGTACCAGACAAGCCAGGGAGAAGACCGGCGGAAGCAGCAGCTTAAGCTAGAAGTGTATGAATTAATCCGCGAAGAAATCTGGCGTGATGTGCAAGGGAAATTAGAGCGGGATGACCAGAAGCAGACGGCCTTTCAGAACCCGGAGGCCGATCCATACGAGCTCGCACGCTCCTGGTTTCAGGATTGGATGAGGAGGGAGAATGACGATGCCGAATAACCAAGTTCCTTCTTCTATAAAGGATGAAGCGCTCGTGTGGAAACGACGGAATCAAATGATTAAAGGAGCGGTCGCCCTCTTTAAGGAGAAGGGGTTTCATAAGACGACCACCAGAGAAATCGCGAAAGCTTCTGGATTCAGTATTGGGACGCTTTATGAGTACATCCGAAAGAAAGAAGATGTGCTCTTTCTCGTATGCGATTCGATTTACCAGCGCGTGAAGGAACGGATGGAAGCGTCGATCGACCCGAATCAGACGAGCGTCGAAAGTCTCGTGGAGGCGATCCGCTCTTACTTCCAGCTGATGGATGACATGCAGGATGAAGTTCTGGTTATGTATCAGGAAGTGAAATCGCTGTCGAAAGACGCCCAGGATTATGTGCTTCAGAAAGAGCGCGATATGGTAGCGATGCTGGAACAAGTGATCGTAAACAGTGTGACAGAACCCATTTCTGAAGCAGACGTGACCTTAATTGCCAATAATATTTTCGTCCAGGGACAGATGTGGGGATTCAGACGGTGGATTCTCAATCGTACGTTCACGCTGGACAGCTATATAGACAGACAAACGCAGCTCTTGCTTCATGGATTAAGTAAAGAGGTAAAAGAATTGTCCTAATAAAGGAGGAGGCTACACATGGAACAGCCTACTTTGTATACACCGAAGCATCCGGTGCGGTTCGTGACGTCATCGAGCTTGTTCGATGGTCATGACGCATCCATCAATATTATGCGGCGTATTCTGCAGTCAACGGGAGCAGAAGTGATCCACCTCGGCCATAACCGCTCCGTGGAGGACGTAGTCAATGCCGCGATTCAAGAAGACGCGCAGGGCATTGCGATTTCTTCTTATCAAGGCGGACATGTAGAATATTTCAAATACATGGTCGATCTGTTGAAGGAAAGAGGAGCAAGCCATATCCGTGTTTACGGAGGCGGAGGCGGGGTTATTATCCCTCGTGAAATTAAAGAGCTTCATAACTATGGTGTCGCCCGCGTATTCTCGCCGGAAGACGGACGTTCCCTCGGTCTGCAGGGGATGATCAATCTCATGATCGAAGAGTGCGATTTCATCCCGCCGCTGGATGTGGAAAAAGGGGTCGAAGAATTGTCCAACGGCAACCACCAGGCCGTGGCAAGGTTTATTACCTATGTCGAGAATACACCGAAAGAAGATCGCGAAGCCGTGGCTGCCTTTGAATCGGCGGTTGCGAAAACGACGGAGAAACAAATCCCAGTACTCGGGATTACCGGTACAGGCGGAGCGGGGAAAAGCTCCCTCACCGATGAACTGATCCGCCGGTTTATTCATGAAATTCCGGATAAAAAGATTGCCATCCTGTCCGTCGATCCGACGAAAAAGAAAACAGGCGGGGCGCTGCTTGGCGACCGCATCCGCATGAATGCGATTTTCAATCCGCGTGTATATATGCGTTCATTAGCGACCCGCGATGCCCGCTCAGAGCTTTCCACCGCGATTGAAGAAGCGATCCAGGTAACGAAAGCGGCCGGCTTTGATTTCGTTATTGTCGAAACGAGCGGAATCGGCCAGGGGGATGCTGCCATCACCGATATTACTGACTTGTCTATGTATGTGATGACCGCAGAGTTCGGAGCACCGTCGCAGCTTGAGAAAATCGATATGATCGATTTTGCCGACTTTATTGTAATTAATAAATTCGAGCAGAAAGGCTCACAGGATGCGATGAATCAAGTACGGAAGCAATATGAACGCAGTCACATGCTTTTCCACGAAGATACCAGCAAGTTTCCGGTTTACGGAACGATTGCCAGTCAGTTTAATGATCCAGGCACGAACACGCTGTTTGCAGCGATTGTTGATAAGCTGAATGACCAATTTGACTGGCAGGATGATACCTCATTCGAGCGGGTCAGTAAAGTAGAAAAGCAGAATGTGATTATTCCGAATGAACGCCAGCAGTACTTACGAGACATTTCCCTGGCGGTCAGAGATTATCATAAACATACAGAGAACCAGGCCGATAAGGCGCGCAAACTTTACCAGCTGAAGGGGACGCTAGAGCAGCTAGAGCAGGGAGAAGCGAAAGCGAGCATTGAACGTCTGGTTGAGGATTACGAGAAGTCACTGGACCGGGAAGCGGCTGATAAATTAGCCGATTGGGAAGACTTGCACAACCGTTACAGCGGCGACACGTACACCTTTAAAGTGAGAGATAAAGAGATCACAATGGACATCGTCACAGAAAGCCTGTCCGGTTTAAAGGTTCCTAAAGTAGCGCTGCCGAAATACTCCGACTGGGGCGACCGCTTAACATGGCTGTTGAAAGAAAACGTGCCAGGAGCCTTTCCTTTCACAGCGGGTGTATTTCCGTTTAAGCGAAAAGGAGAAGATCCGAAGCGTCAGTTTGCCGGCGAAGGGACACCAGAACAGACCAATCGCAGGTTCCACTACCTTTCCAAAGGGGATGAAGCGAAGCGGTTGAGTACCGCCTTCGACTCTGTGACGCTTTATGGTGAAGACCCGGATGAACGTCCGGATATTTACGGGAAAGTCGGCGAAAGCGGAGTGAACATTTGTACCCTCGAGGATATGAAAAAGCTTTACGATGGCTTTGACTTGGTCGATCCGAAAACATCAGTCTCGATGACGATCAACGGCCCAGCACCGATTATTCTCGCGATGTATTTCAATACCGCGATTGATCAGCAGCTGGAGAAATTCGAGCAGGAGAACAACCGCAAGCCAAACGCTGAAGAAGCCGCGAAAATTAAAGAAGAAACCATTCATGTGGTGCGCGGTACCGTGCAGGCCGATATTCTGAAAGAGGATCAAGGCCAGAACACGTGTATTTTCTCGACAGAATTCGCCCTGCGGATGATGGGAGATATTCAACAGTATTTCATCGATTATCAAGTGCGAAACTACTATTCCGTTTCGATCTCCGGCTATCACATTGCCGAAGCAGGAGCGAATCCGATTACTCAGCTTGCCTTTACACTGGCGAATGGCTTCACATATGTGGAGTACTACTTGAGCCGCGGTATGGATATTAATAAATTTGCACCGAATCTTTCGTTCTTCTTCTCGAATGGACTGGATCCGGAATATACCGTACTTGGCCGTGTAGCGCGCCGCATCTGGGCGATCGTGATGAAAAATAAATACGGAGCGAATGAACGCAGCCAGAAACTGAAATACCATATTCAGACGTCCGGCCGTTCCCTGCACGCTCAGGAAATTGATTTCAATGACATCCGGACCACCTTGCAGGCATTAATTGCCATCCAGGATAACTGTAACTCGCTGCACACCAACTCCTATGATGAAGCGATCACCACACCGACGGAGGAATCCGTAAGACGGGCGATGGCGATCCAAATGATCATCAGCAAAGAGTTCGGTTTAACGAAAAATGAAAATTCCTTGCAAGGTTCGTACATTATCCGCGAACTGACCGATCTTGTCGAAGAAGCGGTCCTGCAGGAGTTTGAAAGCATCAATGATCGCGGCGGGGTGCTCGGCGCCATGGAACGCCAGTATCAGCGCGGCAAAATCCAGGAAGAATCACTTTATTATGAAGGCAAGAAGCATTCAGGAGACTTACCGATTGTTGGTGTAAATACGTACCTGAATCCGAACCCACCTTCAGAAGAAGAAATAGATGCCATGGAAATTGCCCGAGCCGGCAAGGAAGAGAAAGAACATCAAATTAAAGAACTACGTAGCTTCCAGCAGGCGAATGAAAGCGAAAGCGGGCAGGCACTTCGTCGTTTACAAGAAGTTGCCCAAAGCGGCGGAAATGTGTTTGCAGAACTAATGGAAACCGTTAAAGTAGCCAGCCTCGGCCAAATTACCAACGCATTATACGAAGTAGGCGGCCAATACCGCCGCAATATGTAAGGGACAAAGGGACAGGTACCGCTGTCCCCCTTTTCTATTTTCGCCCCAATTCCTTATGCTCATAGGGAATTAGGGGTTTTTTTGTGGAAAATTTCATATGTTTCGACGGGATGCAGTGGAATTCGACAACTCCGATATGGGATAATATAGAAAAAGAGAACTTACGTATAGGGGAGGAAATTCTTATTAAAGGAGAGCCTAAAATGGGAGTTTCCGGACGTATTATTAAATACGTGAGAAACCAAAAGGGTGTAACACAGGAATCCCTGGCGGAAGGGATTTGCTCCGTTTCCTATTTGAGTAAAGTCG
Organism: Halobacillus rhizosphaerae; assembly: GCF_046719735.1. Taxonomy (NCBI): domain Bacteria; kingdom Bacillati; phylum Bacillota; class Bacilli; order Caryophanales; family Bacillaceae; genus Halobacillus; species Halobacillus rhizosphaerae. The sequence goes on along the minus strand of NZ_JAUTWQ010000028.1, from coordinate 13,142 downwards.
AAAATGAAACCCTGGAACCGAGTCAGGAAATTCTTGATTTGCTGGGGGAGCGGCTGGAAATTGCTCCGGGGGAACGAAACGGCGAAAGATGTGAGGTTTTAAAGAAAGAATTGTTTCACTGGTATCATTTCATGAAGCATGACTTGATGGATAAGGCTGGCCGGGTATACCGGGAGCTAGCGGATAGTTTTCCGCATCCGATCTATGAAGACTTGAACGATTATTTTTATTTATTTCGTTTCCGCTATGAAGTTGCCGAGCGTAAGGAAGCTAAAGTCCATTTGGGAGCAGAAAATCTTAAGCAATGGCTGCCGCTCTGGAAAGGAGACCGCCGCTTCTTGGCATATAAAATGCTCGGTTTTTACTATGACATGGTCAACGAACACCGGCGCGCACTGGACTATTTTCTTTCCGCAGAAAATCAAACGGACCGAACCCTGGATGAACAGGATCCTGAACTGCTTTATTATACAGGGCGGTGTTATTTGAAGATTGGTCTTCCTGTAAAAGCTATTTCTCATGTGGAAGGTGCCTTGAAGTACTACCAGGACAGCCTCAGCCAGCGCTGCGTGCTGAAATGCAAACTGCTGCTTGCCCGCTGCTATCACAAACTGGGAGAAGATGAACTGGCTTTCGCCCATTTAAATAAGATCATTTCGCTTGAGGATAAAGGGGTCGAAGAGGAATGGATTGGGAAGGCCTATTATTTACTGGGACTGCTGACCGCAGAAAAAGGGAACACAAGGGAGGCTCTCAGCCTGCTTTACCAGGCGCTTGAGTACTTGCATGGCAGAGGGGAAGAATACGTGTCTGCCTGCTATCATCTCGCCAAAATTCACCAGGGGCTGGATCATTTTGAGGAGGCAGCCATCAATATTCAGGAAGGCCTGGATTACACGGCAGACATGAAGCAGAACTACCGCCTGTACATCCTGGAAGCGGTCGTAAGCGGGACCATTGATTCCCTTGCCTGCTTGAATAAAATTGAAAACGAAATCCTCCCTTACTTTTACGAACATGATCACCGTGAGGAATGTTTAGAAGCACTGGAATTATTGGCTGAAGTCTTCCTGGAAAAAGGAAACTATAAGAAATCAGCCACCCTGTACCACCAAGCCTGCCACTATCGTAAGCAAGGAGTAGACATCCTGCATGCTCCGCTGTAAAAGCCCTGACTAAATAAAGAAAAGCAGTAAGTCAGGGCTTTTCTAATGTTCACCGCCCACCTGATCTTCATCGTGGGGCTGATTTATATTTGTTACATAAGGCGCAATCTTCCCATACCATTCGTACGTCACTTCATACGCCTCGCCGGTCTCCAGCAGCATCCATGTGCTCGGATCCTTGACGTGAAGCTTGTGGTCTTCCACCACGATATAGTAGCCTTCCTTATTATGAATTTTATCCGAAATGACAGCTTCACTCAGCTTCTCCGAGTGAATCATGCCGTAGTTGGTTACTAACCATATGACGATGACAATTGCACCGATTATGGCACCTATCCAGTTTGAGGGTTTCTTCATTCGGCTCTCTCCTTTACCGTAAAGCTCGCACTTCTAATTTTACGATATATTTCCAGGAACACCAAGTGTCGCGTTTTCCGGGTATGCCGGAAGGACGATTGAGCTATACTGACGGGTAACCGGGAGGCGGCTTGCGGCTAGGTTCTCACGATCAATCTGAAGAGGTGAAAGGCGCACCTCTGCAGCTCGCTCGCTTAGCCCGAGGGATCTAAACGCTCGCTTCCGCATTTCTATTGTCCAGCTGCAGCGCCTAGACGCTCGAGACATAAGCAATCCCATTCTGTGGCAAAGAGCGCCACGTCATGGTTTTGCTTATGCTTGTCGCGTCTGCCCAAGGCGCTTTCGCATTTCTATTGTCCAGCTGCAAGGCCCAGACCCTCGAGTCATAAGTCAATCGCCTGAGAGAGGAAAGGGCACCTCTCTCCGCCGCTTGTCTTATGCTTGTCGGGTCTAACCGGGCCTTTTCGCATTTCTTTATTTGATTTTTGGTTTTTGTGACCATATAATGAGTGGTATGATTAAATGTGATGCGTATGTTTTTGTATTCATATAATAAATTTTTTGAACTTAAAGGGGTGCAGGGTTGTGAGTTTAAAAGAACTTAGCGAACAGCAGATTAGTGAAATTTCGATGATTGAACTAGCAACATTGGTTCTTGAAGATGAGAAGAAAGCTCTTGATTTTAACGATATGTTTAATCGAATTGCTGATCTTAAGGGCTTTACTAATAAGGAAAAAGAAAATTATATCGCTCAATTCTATACCGATATGAATATTGATGGCGGTTTTATGACGATTGGAACAAACCAGTGGGGACTGAAGCGCTGGTATCCTGTCGAGCAGATGGAAGAGGAAATTGCTAACCTTCCGAAGAATCGCAAGAAGAAAAAGAAGAAGAAGAAAAAGAAACCTTCCAAATTGCTTGAAGATGAGCTTGGCGTATCTGGTTTCGATGATGAAGATTCAGAAGATCTTGAGGAAGATGTTGAATTGACCGATGAGGATCTTGATCTGGATGACGACGATGATGATTACGATGGAGACTATGAAGACGATGACCTTGACGAAGAGGAAGAGGAAATCGTGGAAGACGATATTAGTTTCATCGGCGACGACGATGATGATGACGAGGAAGAAGAGTAAATTTTATCCTGAGGTTGACTTTCAAAAGTCAAATCAGTACAATTTTATTTGGGCTCTTCAATTATCGAATGATCGTGAAACGCTCCCCGAGGCGGGGAGCGTTTTTTATTTTTTTATATAGTCCTTAATACAAAAAGCCTTTTTGGCAAATGATGAAAAAGACGAACAGGGAAAGAGGGATGATCGTGGCGACGAAGTATATTTTTGTTACAGGAGGAGTAGTTTCCTCTCTTGGAAAAGGGATTACGGCTGCTTCATTAGGACGTTTGCTTAAGAATCGAGGATTAAAGGTAACCATTCAGAAGTTCGATCCTTATATTAATGTGGATCCGGGGACGATGAGTCCTTACCAGCATGGGGAAGTGTTTGTAACGGATGATGGTGCTGAGACAGATTTGGATCTTGGGCACTACGAGCGGTTTATTGATATTAATTTAAATAAATTCAGCAATGTTACGACAGGTAAAGTGTATTCCAATGTGATTAAAAAAGAACGTCGCGGTGATTATTTAGGAGGAACGGTTCAAGTTATTCCTCATATCACGAATGAAATTAAAGAACGCGTCTTTCGTGCCGGTCATGAAACCAATGCCGACGTTGTCATCACAGAAATTGGCGGTACGGTAGGGGATATTGAATCGCTGCCGTTCCTTGAAGCGATCCGTCAAATCAAAAGTGACATCGGCCGCGAGCACGTCATGTATCTACACTGCACGCTGGTCCCTTATTTGAAGGCAGCAGGGGAAATGAAAACAAAACCTACTCAGCACAGCGTGAAAGAATTACGTTCGCTTGGGATCCAGCCTGATGTGATTGTTCTGCGTACGGAACAGGCGATTTCTGAAGATATGAAAGAAAAAATCGCTCTTTTCTGCGACATTAATAAGCATGCAGTCATCGAAGCGCGCGACTCCGAGACACTTTACAATGTTCCGTTAACACTGCAGGAACAAAAGTTAGATGAGCTTACTTGTCAGCACTTTGGTTTAGATTGTCCAGAACCAGATATGACGGAATGGAATAAATTAGTAGAGCAAGTGCAGAATCTTCAAGAAAAAGTCACCATTGCCCTTGTCGGTAAATACGTAGAACTACCTGATGCTTATATTTCTGTTGTCGAAGCACTTAAGCATGCAGGCTACAGCTATAATGCCGATATTGATGTGAAATGGGTAGATTCTGAAGATGTAAACGAAGGAAATGTCCATGAACATCTGAAGAACGTGGATGGCATTCTTGTGCCCGGCGGCTTTGGTGATCGCGGAATCGAAGGTAAAATTGAAGCGATTCGCTATGCCCGTGAAAAACAAGTACCTTTCCTTGGCATTTGTTTAGGTATGCAGTTGGCAACGGTTGAATTTGCCAGAAATGAACTTGGGCTGAAAGACGCTCATTCAGCGGAAATTGATCCGTCAACACCGCATCCAATTATTGACCTACTGCCTGAGCAGAAAGAAATTTCCGACTTGGGAGGTACGCTGCGTTTAGGCGTGTATCCTTCCAGACTTGAGCCAGGCTCAAAGGCAATGGAGGCGTATGGTGAAGAAGTGATTTATGAACGTCACCGTCACCGTTTTGAGTTTAACAATCATTATCGCGAACAGATGGAAGCGCGCGGCTTCAAATTTTCCGGTACCAGCCCGGATGGTCGTCTGATTGAAATTATTGAGGTGGAGGATCATCCTTGGTTCGTAGCGAGCCAGTTCCACCCGGAATTCAAATCTCGTCCAACCCGCCCGCAGCAATTGTTCCATGGTTTTATTGGTGCGGCAATGAAATAAAAAAATTATTAAATAGGAAAAGGCGCAAGGACAGTTATGAGTCCTTGCGCCTTTTTCATTCATATTTTATCAGCCGCTGCCATTGTAAGGGGTTATGTATGAATGAGGTTCGTTGCGGTTGGAGGATTAAGGATAGCTAGGAAACAACTCGCTTTCCTGCGGGGGAACTGGCAAACCTCCTCGCTCGTTTTCACTCTCTGCGGGGTCTCGCCTAGCTCCTTCTCCCGCGGGAGTCTCGTCGTTTCCTAGCTATCCTTCCATAGATGGATGAACGAACCTTTCCATGGGCAGACAAGAGCTCCTATTAACTAGATTCTCTTTTTAAAACACTGCATCTCCAATAATTGAATTCCGGATCTACTTGTTTTTGATAGAATCGGTGGTAAATGAAATTTCCATGCTAACATCAGAATGTTCCCTTTTTCTTGAAGGGGTTTCGAGATTCTTTTATGGTTAAGGGGCGGAGGGAAACGGTGAGACTCCGGTGGGAATTGCGGGACAGCTGAGACCCCGCAGAGCTTTGCTCGAGGAGGCTCAGCGCCCGCCCCACGGAAAGCGATCCTTTTCCCGCAGCCCCTAAACTCACACTAAAATATCGAAACTGAGTATTTGAGGTGAAACAAAATCTTTATAGGAAATCACTCATAATCCGCCATAAATTCTTCCACCGTCAATCGCAGCACGAAATAAGCATAAAACATCGTCATCACGGTAGGAAACCCAACCCGCCTCATATCAAACGGCAGTAGCGGCCGCGTAATCTTCGTATCAATAAAAAAGTCCGCTTCCTGCTGCAAAGGATTCTCAGCATCCTTCGTTAACGCGGCAAGCGCAATGACATCCGCGCCTTTATCTTTAACCGTGCGGACAAACTCACAGGCTTCCTGGTGCTCTGCCGTGCGAGCAGCAACAAGCACCCGGTCAATCGACGTCAGTTCTATGTCATCATCATAGACCTTCGCTTTGGGCAGCGGCTCAGGACCATGAAGTGCCTCAGCTTCAATTGCCTGCATTTCTCCAAATCCTTTGACGTAAATATGGCCATCTCCGACGAGAGCTTGAGATAAGCTGCGAGCTGCATCTTCAATATGAAACTCCTCTGTCTGGGCTATTTGCTGAAATTGTCCAGTTAATTGGGTTTGTAGCATTTTTAACATAGAACTCTCCTCTTTTCTTACGAATGCTAATCAATTAATAGCCTAGCATAATCTCGATTGTTGCAAAAGTTGCGAATAGATACGCGCTGAAGGAAGGAAATCGAACCGTCCCTATCGAATAGTGAGGTATAGAGATATAGGATAGGAATAGATAGAAATATATAGCAAAAATGCAAATGAAAGGCAGGTAAAAACATGACAAACAGGATCCTGATTGTGGATGACCAGCCAGGTATCCGGATGTTACTGGGAGAGATCATGAAAGGGGAAGGTTATGAAATCTTCTCTGCAAAGACAGGTAAACAAGCGTGCGAAATTATGGAGACGGAACACCCCGACTTAACCATAATGGACTACCACCTGCCAGTAATGGATGGCAAAGAAGTGCTGAGTTATTTTAACGAGAAAGGCTTTCATAATCCAGTCTTAATTATTACAGGATCATCGGAGGAATCGATAATCGAACATACGCGTTATCCGTTTGTTCGTGAAATTATTTCTAAACCTTTCGATATCCATAAAATGAGAGAAATGGTAACAAATATTCTAGTTCGAAGCTGATTTTATCCTTTGTTCAGCTTTTTTTTAAATGAAAGCGTTAACTCTAGTTATGGCTGTTGCGCCGATAGATGGGTATTGGTATTCTAATACTGTAGCTTAAAAATATACGGTATTAATTCACAGAATTCATACTAGTTTATAGTTTTCATTTAAAGGAGGATCTTTCATGCCGTTGGTATCAATGAAAGAAATGCTAGAAAAAGCTAAGGAAGAACGTTACGGAGTAGGACAGTTCAACCTTAATAATTTAGAATACGCTCAAGCGATTCTTCAGGCTGCTGAAGAAGAGCAATCCCCAGTTATCCTTGGTGTATCTGAAGGTGCTGGACGCTATATGGGTGGCTTTAACGTTGTTGTTGATATGGTTAAAGCATTGATGAAATCCTATGGTACAACTGTACCGGTTGCGATTCACCTGGATCACGGATCAAGCTTTGAAAAGTGTGCTGAAGCGATTCATGCCGGATTTACTTCTGTAATGATTGACGCTTCTCATGATCCACTGGAAGAAAATATCGCTCTTACTAAAAAAGTAGTAGAGCTTGCTCACATTCACGGAGTTTCCGTAGAAGCAGAGCTTGGCCGTGTAGGCGGACAAGAAGATGACTTGATCGTAGAAGATGCTGAGGCAGCTTACGCGATTCCTGCTGAATGTAAACAACTCGTAGACGAAACAAATGTTGATGTATTCGCACCAGCACTTGGTTCTGTCCACGGTCCTTATAAAGGTGAACCAAACCTAGGATTCGACCGCATGGAAGAAATCATGGGTATTGTAGACAAGCCGCTTGTTCTTCACGGAGGAACAGGAATTCCAACTTCAGATGTTAAGAAAGCTATTTCTTTTGGAACAGCGAAGATTAACGTAAACACTGAAAACCAAATGGCTCAAGGCAAAGCCGTACGTCAAGTATTGGCAGACCAGCCTGAACAGTACGACCCTCGTAAATATCTTGGACCTGGACGCGACGCTATTAAAGAAACAGTTATTGGCAAAATGCGCGACTTTGGTTCTTCTCAGAAAGCATAATAAATCAGTAAGAAGGAAGCCGTTACATCGTAGCGGTTTCCTTTTCAGCATGTGTGAAAACGTCATCATTTTACAAAGGGCATGATTATACTTACTATTTTCTAATTGGAGAGGGGAATTTTTTCTATGAAATTTTTCATTGATACGGCGAACATTGAGGACATTCGTGAGGCAAATTCACTTGGTATTCTGGCAGGAGTTACGACGAATCCCAGCCTGGTAGCTAAAGAAGGAGTTTCTTTTCACGAACGTTTGAAAGAAATTACGGATGAAGTCGAAGGATCAGTTAGTGCAGAAGTTATTTCTGAGGACTCAGAGGGAATGATTAGAGAAGGGAAAGAATTGGCGGCGATTGCACCTAATATCACCGTGAAAGTTCCGATGACGATGGAAGGTCTGAAAGCAGTGAAAGCCTTTAGTGATTTAAATATTAAAACGAATGTCACGCTGGTTTTCTCTTCTAATCAGGCGCTGCTTGCGGCGCGTGCAGGAGCCTCTTATGTCTCTCCATTCCTTGGCCGTCTTGATGATATTGGCCACAACGGTGTGGATTTGATTTCCGAGATTTCCGCTATTTTTGATGCGCATCAAATTGATACCGAAATCATTGCCGCGTCTGTTCGTCACCCTGTCCATGTTACAGAAGCTGCCTTAGCAGGAGCTCATATTGCCACTGTTCCATTCAAAGTGTTTGATCAGCTGGTTAAACACCCGCTGACCGATCAGGGAATTGAGAAATTTTTAAATGACTGGAATAAACAGCAATAAATTTTGTTTGAATTGGCAAAAATTGCACATGCTAAAGGCAAATTCTTTACCTTTAAAGCGAGGAGTTTCTCATGCGAAAACTATTAGTTGAAGGCGGTACTCGACTTCGCGGCCAAGTGAGGGTCAGCGGTGCCAAAAATAGTGCTGTAGCATTATTGCCGGCAGCCATATTAGCTGATTCTCCAGTCACGATCGAAGGACTGCCGAATATATCAGATGTTGGCATATTATCCGATCTCCTTTCAGAAATTGGAGGAAAGGTGGAAAAAGATGGACGAACGATCAAAATCGATCCATCGCACATGATTTCTATGCCTCTGCCAAACGGAAAAGTGAAAAAGCTCCGAGCTTCCTATTACTTTATGGGAGCCATGCTCGGCCGGTTTAATAAAGCGGTCATCGGGCTTCCTGGCGGCTGTCACTTAGGACCCCGTCCAATTGATCAGCATATTAAGGGATTTGAAGCCCTCGGTGCCGAAGTGACCAATGAGCAAGGAGCCATTTATCTTCGTGCAGAAGAACTGCGCGGCGCAAGGATTTATCTCGATGTTGTCAGCGTAGGAGCAACGATTAACATTATGCTGGCGGCTGTTCGGGCCAAAGGGAAAACCGTGATTGAGAATGCGGCCAAAGAGCCTGAAATCATTGACGTTGCCACTTTATTGACGAGCATGGGTGCGAAGATTAAAGGCGCAGGTACCGATGTGATCCGGATTGAGGGAGTCGACCAGCTGAGCGGCTGTCTTCATACGATTATTCCTGACCGGATTGAAGCGGGAACCTATACGATTATGGCCGCTGCTCAGGGCGAGGAAATGATTATTGATAACGTGATCCCCCAGCACCTGGAGTCGCTGCTTGCCAAGCTTCGGGAAATGGGCGTTACGATTGAGGAAAATGATGAACAATTGTATGTGAAGCCGGGCAATGCGCTCCGAAGCGTCGATATAAAGACACTCGTGTACCCAGGTTTTCCTACAGATCTTCAGCAGCCGTTTACCAGTCTGTTAACGAAAGCGGAAGGCACCGGGGTGGTAACCGATTCGATTTATCAGGCACGCTTCAAGCATATCGACGAACTGCGCCGGATGAACGCTTCGATTAAGGTTGAAGGAGGAGCGGCGATTGTGTCGGGGCCATCGACTTTGGAAGGTGCTAAAGTGAAGGCTACAGATCTTCGTGCCGGAGCAGCACTTGTGATCGCTGGTTTAATGGCAAAAGGTGTTACTGAAATTACCGGTGTCGAGCATATCGAACGTGGGTATGAAAATATTACCAATAAGCTAGTAGAGCTAGGAGCTAAAGTCTGGTACGAGGAAATGTCAGAGGAAGAAGTGGAACAGTTCCAGAACTCGTAAGCTGATTTCTGATGGCCGATTCGCTTCTGATTCACATGTTTAGGCAGTAAGATTATGGGCATGCTTGTACCATTCAACGAAGAATTCCTCAGCTTCTTGCTTGGGGATCACCTTCTGCAGCAGTCAAGCTGCTCTACTTGCTGCTCTTTAACCCGGAGTCAAAGGCTGTTATGGCCTCTTATTCGATGAAGTTCTATCTTGATCTTGTGCAGGGTAAATGTGGAGACCCCACCCTGCAGACAATGCCAGAAGTTGTGGTGTAACTACAATTTACCAGGGAAGCCGGAAACCCCGGCTTCCTCTTAATCTACCTTTCCCCATCAGCCCTGCCTGAAAAAAATTCAAAATAATGATTGAATCCAGACGATTACTAGTTGTACAATGAAGTATGTTTCATAGAATGATGTTTAAAACAAAGAAAAATGTTGTAAACCTCCGTAAGCTGCTAACATCCAACTTCCGAAGCTTCCCTATACCTTCACGGAATGAAATTCACTTAGAGAAGTCAAACAACGATTTAAAATTTAATTTCCAAAGCTTACCTTGGACTACGCCCGCCTGTTTCAGGCTCTACAGAAAAATTAAAAAAGTGGTGATTTTGTGGCAGAATTAACAATTTCCAGTTTAGAGACGATGACACTAAAGAATTTGTACACCAAAGCACGGCAGTACAAAGTATCTTATTATGCGAAGCTGACCAAACGCGAATTAATCTTTGCGATCTTAAAAGCTCAGGCAGAAAAAGATGGCTTTCTATTTATGGATGGGATTTTAGAAATCATCCCTTCAGAAGGATTTGGCTTCCTGCGCCCGATTAACTATTCTCCTAGTGCGGAGGATATCTACATTTCCGCTTCGCAAATCCGCCGTTTTGACTTAAGAAATGGCGACAAAGTATCAGGTAAGGTACGTCCGCCTAAAGAAAATGAACGATATTATGGTTTGCTTCATGTCGACGCTGTGAATGGGGAGGACCCGGATTCAGCGAAAGAGCGCGTTCACTTTCCAGCGCTTACACCTTTATATCCTGACCGTCAGATGAAACTGGAAACAGAAAGCAAGCAGTTATCTACCCGGATTATGGATTTGATGGCTCCCGTTGGATATGGGCAGCGTGGACTGATTGTGGCCCCGCCTAAAGCAGGGAAAACCGTTCTGTTAAAACAGATGGCTCACAGTATTTCCACGAACCATCCTGATGCCAAGCTGATCATCCTGCTCGTCGATGAGCGGCCGGAGGAAGTGACGGACATTGAACGTTCTGTTGCGCCGGATGTGGATGTAGTCAGCTCCACTTTTGATGAAGTTCCGGAAAATCATATTAAAGTATCAGAACTTGTGCTTGAGAGGGCGATGCGCCTGGTCGAACATAAGCGTGACGTGATTGTTTTAATGGACAGCATTACACGTCTGGCTCGGGCATACAATCTGGTGATCCCGCCAAGCGGACGGACGTTATCCGGCGGGATTGACCCGGCAGCTTTCCACCGTCCGAAACGATTCTTCGGTGCAGCAAGAAATATTGAAGAAGGCGGCAGTCTGACCATTCTAGCGACAGCGCTAGTAGAAACTGGCTCCCGGATGGATGACGTCATCTATGAAGAATTTAAAGGAACAGGAAACATGGAACTGCACCTTGACCGCAGTCTTGCCGAACGCAGAATCTTCCCGGCGATCGATATCCGCCGCTCAGGTACAAGAAAAGAAGAACTGCTGCTCTCCAAAGCAAGCCTTGATAAAATCTGGGCCATCAGACAAACGATGTCTGAATCTCATGACTTTATGGACCGCTTCCTGCGCCGCTTGAAATCCTCCAAAAATAACGAAGAATTTTTCGAATTAATGGATAAAGATATGAAGGGCAGGGTCGGCAATCGACGGTAATCATTGTCTTGCTGATCACCTGAAATATTTACCCTCCCAATCTTGCATTGAGAGGTTGACCCTGTTATAATCTTTCTATGTGAGTTTCAGTAAAAGGTGTTACTACTAACCTTCGACGGCTCTTACAATAACTCTGTATCTAAAGGATTCAGGGCAAAAAGGAGTGGAAGAACATGAAATCAGGAATTCATCCAGAATATCGCGATGTCGTTTTCCTTGACACAAGTTCTAATTTTAAGTTTCTAACCGGATCTACTAAAAATTCCGAAGAAACGATTGAGTGGGAAGATGGAAACACGTATCCATTAATCCGCGTAGAGATTAGTTCTGCGTCTCATCCGTTCTACACAGGTAAACAGAAAGCTGACAAAGCTGGTGGCCGTGTGGATCGCTTTAAGAAAAAATATAACCTTTCATAATAATGAGCCAACGTCCATTAGGATGAAAGCTTCATAATTTTGAGCAAAAACAGGCAAATTGTCTTTATGGTTTGCCTGTTTTTTTGTAGTCTGAGGGCTGCAAAGAAGGACATGCCGCCTGGACATTCGAGGTCATAAGACAAGCAGCTCTGTGAAGGAGATTCCCTTCACTATGCTGCTTGTCTTATGCTTGTCGTGTCTGCCGGGTGCCTGTCCGGTTTCAGCGCCTGGCTGCTCAAGGCGCTTACGCTTTTAATGATTTGTTTTTTTGAATGGGAAGGGAGCGACTGGAATCGTGTATGTGATGAAACAGAGTGGTTGGGTTGAGGTCATTTGTGGAAGTATGTTTAGTGGAAAATCTGAGGAGTTAATTCGAAGAGTCCGGCGTGCTACATACGGAAATTTGACAGTTCGCGTATTTAAACCTGCCCTTGATAATCGTTATAAAGAGGATTCCATCGTGTCTCACAACGGAACCTCTGTACTGGCAAGACCCGTGGATGCAGCACTTGAGATTCTCCACAACGTGGACGATACCATCGACATTGTCGGGATTGATGAAGTGCAGTTTTTTGATGAAAATATTTTGGAAGTCGTTGAATGCTTAGCTGATCGTGGAATTCGCGTGATCGTCGCTGGTCTTGATACGGATTTCCGCGGCGAGCCTTTTGGCAAAGTCCCTGAGCTGATGGCTTTGAGTGAAATGGTAACGAAGCTAAATGCGATTTGTCCTGTCTGTGGTTCTCCAGCAAGCCGTACACAGCGATTAATTGACGGGAATCCTGCGTCCTACGATGATCCGATTATTTTAGTAGGGGCGTCAGAGTCCTATGAGCCTAGGTGTCGTCATCATCATCAGGTGCCCAATAAACCCAGGCAACAAGAAGTGAAAGCCTACGCTGAACAATAAGAGTACCGAACGGGTTACCCCTGAAGCCAGTCATCACAAGCTTCAGGGGTTTTTATTTTTATGTTTTTCTCCGCTTTTTCAGAGGAGTGATCTTAAAGCACGCTATTTCGAGACTTTATTGTGTGAAAAAGTCCTGCGGGGGGCGACTCGCTTTCCGTGGGCATGCGCTGAGCCTCCTCAGACTTCGTCTTCCGGGGTCTCACCTGTCATGCTTCCCCCACAGGAGTCTCGCCGTCCCCCTCCGAACTTTGCCCTTTTTGAGTTTCTCGAAAACTGCTGCACACCTTCTATAAAGAGTGGCAAATAATCTCTTGATAGTGCAAACATCCACCTTAAAAGCTATTCATTCGTTCGAACTGCTCTTAATAAGTGTCCGTTCCCTGATATGTCAGGGCTGGATGGGAAATGGCGCACTGTTTTCTCACCATCAGACTTATTTGATAGACGAGTTCCGATGTTTTCTTTTGACCTCATCTTTTTGCATATCCCTGAAACTTTGATATTTCCGTTATCTCCATAATCATAAGAGGGCAGGGGAATTTCGAGACTCCTATGGGAGGATAGGACAGGAGAGATCCCACAGGGCTTTGTACACTGACCCCCGATTG
>NZ_JAUTWQ010000027.1:0-13614 GCF_046719735.1 Halobacillus rhizosphaerae | reverse complement strand
CTTAGAACCGCGTGGATCTGCGACTCGCAGCTGGATGTAACAAAAGTGGAAGTGCCCGGGGAGACACGACACGCATAAGCAGGAACATCAAAAGGGATGCGATCTTTCATTCCGTTGATGTTCCTGCTTATGACGCGAGTGTCTGGGCACTGGAGCTGGATGTAACAAAAGTGGAAGTGCCCGGGGAGACACGACACGCATAAGCAGGAACATCAACAGGGATGCGATCTTTCAGTCCGTTGATGTTCCTGCTTATGACGCGAGTGTCTGGGCACTGGAGCTGGATGTAACAAAAGCGGAAGCGCCCTGGGAGACCCGACAAGCCTAATACGAGCGGCGCTTTTTGCCACAGAATGGGAATATCACAAACAGCTAGGCAGAAAAAAATCCCCGATTATAAAATCGGGGATCTGCTGTGCTTATTGCTTATCGTTTTTGTATTGCATGTAAACCACTTGAGTAACTAAGAAATCTTCTACACCGTGCTTGCCGTCAGTACCGCCTAGGCCAGATTTTCTCATGCCTGCATGGTAGCCTTGAACGGCTTCAAAGTTTTCCCGATTTACATAAGTTTCACCGAATTTAATTTCGTTGATTACTCTCATCGCTTCATTGGTGTCTTCTGTATAAACAGAGGAGGACAATCCATATTCCGTGTCATTTCCTTTTTCAATCGCCTCATCCAGGGTCTGGAAGGTTGTAATTGGAATAACTGGTCCAAAGATTTCTTCCTGCATAATTTCCATGTCATGGGTAACATTCGTCAAAATCGTCGGTTTATAGAAGAAACCTTTCTCAAGATCTCCTCGCTCAGCACCTGCTGCTACCTCTGCTCCTTGTTCTACGGCATGATTCACCATTTTTTCTACTTCTTCTAAACGGTCCATACTCACTAATGGGCCTACATCGGCTTGTTTGTTGGACAGCGGATTATCCACCGTCATTTCTTCAAATGAATGTTTTAACTTCTCAATCAGCTGTTCCGCCACGCTTTCGTGAACATAGACACGCTCCGCATTCGTACATGCCTGACCGTTATTCGCGAGTCGGGAGATTTTAATGTTCTCGGCAGCAACATCTAGATCAGCGTTGGCGGTCACAATCGCCGGCGCTTTGCCTCCTAGTTCGAGGTTAACTTTCGTAATATTTTGGGCTGCCGCTTCCATGACTTTCGTTCCGGCTGGCACACTGCCCGTCATGGTAACCATTTGTACTTCTTTATGACTAGCTAAGGCATTACCGATCTCTGAGCCTGTACCCGTCACTAGGTTATAAACCCCTTTAGGAATCTCTTCCATGGCATCGACAATTTTAGTGAATTCCATTGCCGTGTTCGGGGTCTGCTGACTTGGCTTGAGCACGATTGTACAGCCAGTCACAAGCGCAGTGGCTACTTTTCTCGCTAGAATAAACACCGGGAAGTTCCACGGTACGATGCCAGCGACCACACCAATTGGTTTCTTGTACACGTAAATGTTTTCATTCGGACGGTCACTTGGAAGAATCTCCCCTTCAATCCGGCGCGCCCATTCCGACATGTATCTGAAATAATCGATGGCCAGGTCTACTTCTCCACTGGCAAGTTCATAATCTTTCCCCTGCTCCTCTTGCAGCAATTCAATAAAAGTGTCTCGTCTATTCTCAATTTCATCCCCAAGCTTGCGAACGATTTTCCCACGTTCAATGTTTGGTGTCAGCTCCCAACCTTTCTGAGCTTGTGCAGCTGCTTCTACGGCGCGATTCACATCCTCCTGTGTTCCTTTAGGGATTTTAGAAATTACTTCTTCTGTTGCTGGGTTCAAAATATCTATCATTTCCTGACCATTAGATTCGGTATATTGACCATTGATATATAATTGATGAGTTTGCACAATTAGACCTCCTGTAAATCATTTAACAGACTCATTCCACCTTTTTCTGTATAATAAACTACGGAATAGGCTGAACCTGTAATGAATCAGGAATCACCCATCGATACGAAATACACAGAAGGAGGGAGCTTATGAAAAGAGAAAATCGCATGTTCTTTATTCTTGGGATGCTCGGACTATGCGCGATACTGGGCTCATTAGCTGCTGCTGGAAGAGTTCGGGATCCTATGGTGCCTGTCGTTCTGTTAGCCATTGGCATTTTTCTAATGATCGGAGGCTGGGCCGACCGTCGTGAACGACGTAAAAAAGGAAAAAGGAATTCATAATCCTTTTTCCTTCCATTATGTATGTGGCGCCCTGTATTCAGAGCTTACCATTCTAAAATAAATCCCTTCACTTTCTTCTCATCTCCATCCACATTGTTCTGCTCCGCTTCAAAGAAAGGGTGCTCTTCTTTCAAATGATACTTCACAGTCTCAGGCTTTAAATAGAGCTTAAATTCTAGATCTGTTACCTTATGAAGAGAGATATCTGCTACGGTTGATTGATTTTGATTTTCATCAATCATTAAGATATCAATATGGTCATAGCCGTGGGATAATAATTTTTCTTTTAAATTCATGGGAAATTCCTCCAAAAGTCTCATTAGGTTGTTCTTTTTTTAATACCCTGTTCTCTTGCTCAGAAAACTAAAAAAAGCGGGGAAACCCCCGCTTTCTATAATTAATAACCGCTTCCGTATCCTCGACCCACGTATGAAGTACCAATGATAATTAAAAGAATGAACAATACAACTAATAGCGCGAAACCGCCGCCGTATCCTCCGCTCATTTCATTCCCTCCTCTCTTTATTACCTTATTACCTTATTCAATCACGGCAGGAAGGGATGGGCAGGAGCGGAGAAAATAGCATTCTTTTTAAGAAAACTGCCTATTTATCAAAAAGGAAAATCAGGCAAACACGCGCTTCAAGGCAAGCCAGGCAAAATATAAGGCCTGGGCAAAGAACCCCGCTCCCCACAACGGAGCCGGTAAAAATCGGGTCGCCCGGGCTAAATTTGCTGCATCTCCCGCCTGGCCAGGAGCAATGAAGCTAATCCACATGATTTCGAAGGCACTGGTTACAGATTCTACTAAAATGAGACAAGCGATAAAGACGAGTACATACTGAATCACTCCTTGGTGACCGCTCCTCAATAAATAGATAAAGGCAGCTCCGAAAGTAACGATCCAAAACAGACCATAACCGTTACGCACCCAAAACAATAAATTTACTACTAAAAAAGCTAGTAAAATATAAATCATCCATTTGTATTGCCCTTTCACAATTAAATAGAAGAAGAAAAAAGCAAACAAAGAGGAGCTGACATACCCGGCCATGCTCGTTATAAACTGACTGAACCACGATGAGTGACCAGTGAGCGTTACGCCGGAGGTATTAGGAAACAGGGAGATTTGCCTGACCTCTCCTCCCGTCAGCAAGGCCATTAAGGAATGACCGCTTTCATGAATCATGGTATTTAAAATAGCAAAATATTTTCCGACGATGGGGAGCTGAGTGAGCAGTAAGGCAATGACCAATCCAATAATAATCTGAGTTTTCATCTTTGAAGTCCTTTCTTTTTACCGGGCAGCCAAG
The DNA here is from genome assembly GCF_046719735.1 of Halobacillus rhizosphaerae. Lineage (NCBI taxonomy): Bacteria > Bacillati > Bacillota > Bacilli > Caryophanales > Bacillaceae > Halobacillus > Halobacillus rhizosphaerae. The sequence continues at coordinate 10,104 of NZ_JAUTWQ010000027.1, read as the reverse complement.
GCTGAAAGTCCCGCGCTTTTCTTTTACTTCACAATCTTCACTCTGTATAATCAACAGTAACAAATCTTTAAAACGAGGAATGAAAATGAAACGCTCTGCGCCCTATTTCTGTCTTATTATTGTACTACTTTTAGTGAGCGGCTGCTCGCATCCTGCGGAATCTAAGAAAGAAACAGACCTTACCATTTCCGCAGCGGCAAGCTTAACAGACGCTATGAAGGAATTAAAGAACGACTATGAGGACAGCCACCCCAACATCAATATAAAGTTAAATCTGGCAAGCTCAGGAAAGCTTGCTCAGCAAATTCAACAGGGCGCCCCCGCTGATATATACCTTTCCGCAAACCAGAGATGGATGGATACCCTGGAGAAGGATCAGAAAATTGATCCAGATACGCGGTTTAATTTTACGAAAAACAGCATCGTCCTGATTGGCTTGAAGAAGGACAAGCATCAAGTCACCTCCTTCAAGCAGCTCGCTCCAGAAGCAAATGTACAGTTGGCCGTCGGCGAGCCGGAAAGTGTCCCTGCGGGTAAATATACGAAAGAAACCCTGCAAACGATTCATAAATGGGACAAATTAAAGGATCAATTTGTCTTTGGCAGTGATGTGCGCCAAGTACTTGCTTATGTAGAATCTGGGAATGCTAAGTTAGGATTTGTTTATGCGAGTGATGCGTTAATTTCGGATAAAGTTAAAGTTCTTGCTAAAGCAGACGCTGACTGGCACACTCCCATTATCTATCCAGCTGCCATAGTAAAGGATACAAAAGTAAAGAAACAATCCCAGGGCTTTTTGGATTATTTGAAAACTGAGGACGCCCAATCGATTTTACAGAAATATGGATTTGAAAAATAAGCTGGTATTGAAGGGCTGATTATGAACTACTCCCCACTGCTTTTATCATTAAAAATTGCTGCGATTGCAACCGTTCTCGTGTTTGTGACCGGCGTTCTGCTCGCACGGCTGATTGCCCGGCGGAACTTCCGCGGCCGGACAATTGTAGAGTCCGTGTTTTTACTGCCGCTTGTCCTTCCGCCCACGGTGGTAGGTTTCGGCCTTTTATATTTATTTGGCAAAAACGGTCCGCTTGGCCATATTTTGCTGCAATGGTTTCATGTGCAAGTGGTATTCTCCTGGATCGGTGCTGTGATCGCAGCCATGACGGTCGCTTTTCCACTTATGTACCAAAGCGCTTCGGCAGCTTTTCAAAACTATGATCCCAATATTGAGAATGCCGCTTTAACCATGGGCGCCTCTAAATGGAAAGTGTTCTTTACGATTTCGTTTCCGCTTGCCTGGCCCGGACTTTTGGCTGGCTTAGTCCTTACTTTTGCCCGCGCTCTGGGTGAATTCGGCGCCACCTTAATGCTTGCCGGTTATATTCCCGGAGTCACCGATACGCTTCCTCTCGCTATTTATTTTGAAGTAGAGGCCGGACACATGGAAAAAGCACAAATGTGGGTGGTCATTATTGTAGCTCTTGGGTTCAGCTCGATTCTCTGGCTCAATTGGTGGACCAAAAGAAATATATTACCTTTCACGAGGCAGAAGTAAGGGAGGGCTCATCTATGCTGTCCGTGCACATTCAGAAAAAACTAGCCTCTTTCTCTTTAAATCTATCGTTTCAAGCTGACGATGAGATCGTCATTCTCTTCGGCCCCTCAGGCTCTGGGAAAACCACCATTTTAAACTGCATTGCGGGGCTGTCCCACCCTGATCAAGGGAACATCACCTTAAATGACCGGGTGCTATATTCGTCCGATACGAAACCTCTGCCTGTGCAAAAAAGGGAAATCGGCTATCTTTTTCAAGATTATGCGCTGTTTCCGCATATGACGGTATGGAGTAATATTACCTATCATCATCCATACCGGGAACTGACCAAACAATTAGTACAAGTCACCGGGATTGATCATTTATTAGAGAAATTCCCCAGCCAGATTTCCGGCGGGGAAAAACAGCGAGTGGCCCTCGTCCGTGCTCTCGCCACCCAGCCTAGCCTTTTATTATTGGATGAGCCTTTTTCTTCTCTCGATGAACAGACCAAATTGCAGTGTCACGAAGAGTTGTTAAGGCTTAGGAAAATGTGGCACATACCGGTGGTTTTAGTGACTCATGATGAAGCGGAAGCTCAGAAACTGGGGAATCGTATTTTAAGAATGAATAAAGGCCGATTAGAAGCCTAGATGTAAAAAAGGACGAAGATGGAGAATTTACTTTCTCATCTTCGTCCTTATCTATAAGATCCCGCTTACAGATCAATATCTTTCGCGGGATTTCCTTTTTTGTCGACCTGTATGGATCTGCCGGAGAATTTCCAGCCTTTGTCTTTAAGGAATTTAGTAAATTCTTTCATAAATTCAGGGCGGGGCACAGAACCACCACTTTCCAAAGAGCGAATATGTCCCATTAGTTTTACAAGATATTCTTCTTCTTTATGTGGTACATAGCTGAAATATTTCTTATCCATAAGTTCTTCTGCCTCCTCTAGTCCGTTGTTCTATTATGATCCTCTCATAAATAGTTTGGGAATACCAAATAATAGTGGCTGGGCTTCCCTGTCCAAAAATAAGCTTTTGCGAGACTTCCTTCATCTATGAGCCTCTCTCATTTAGTTTACTAAAAAATGTAGTACATCAGCTTCTAAATGCTGTTGGAACAACGTTCGATCAAATCCTTCCGGGTCTTGAGAAGGAGGGAAAGAAGAACTTTTCATCTCTTTCGGAAATGGACTCAAGAAGGAAAAGTGACCCGCATTTTCTATCATTTTGTGCTCAATATTTTCAGGGTTTTTAACGCCTTTTAATAAAAATTCTCCATGAAAAGGAGGAGTAATTTCATCTTTTTCACCTGTAATCAGCAAGATCGGCAGATTAATTCTATCGAGCGCGCCTTCTGACCTGAACCAGCCCAAAGCTGGAGCTAATAAGATGACTTTTTTGACCCTTTCTTCCACTTCGACGTCGATCACTTTGGGAATTTGATCGTCCGTTTCCCACGGAAGAGTGGCAGGTACCCCGCCAATGGCCGCCATTGCTGTATAACCTCCCATTGAATGTCCGATTAGCGCAATATCATCAAAATTAACAAAGGATTTAAAATTCCTGTCATTCGCTAAGCAATCGATAGTTTGAGTAATATTTCCCGGCCTGCATTCTAATAGTTCAATAGAGTTCTCCAAATGATTGTCCTTTACATTATTATAGGGATGCTCAGGCATAGCTACGATAAATCCATTTCTAGCTAAATGACGGGCTAGAGTTCTATACACCAGGGGAGTGCCCCCTGTACCATGAGAAAGGATAACTAACGGGAAAACTTTTTCCTGGGGCTGGGCATTTTTTGCAACCTCTAAGCTATACGGACCAATCTTTTCTTCTTTTTCTGGAGTGTCGGTTGGATACATGACCATGATCGGAAATGCCGTTCCTAATTTATCATCCACTCCCTCCATTTTTCTATAACCAGCAAAATTTTCTGCATCGATATTGTTATTTTTCATAGACTATCCCCTCAGTTTTTATCCATATGACGTCTTATTGAATGCTCGTTCTGTCTTTTTCTGACTCTCTGATTCTAGACCATTTAAATTCAAAAGAAAAGCTCTGACAATTTGTCAGAGCCCTCCCGCCACCTATACCTATTGTCTAACTCTCTTTTGGTTAGTTTATCTCTTTATCTAATGATGGCTTGGTTCCACTATACCATACCACCTATTTATAATCCATTTATTAGCAACGAGGGCGCGATATTGCCCATCTGATTAGTTAGTAGCGGTTTTATGAATATACGTATGAGGATTTTCGTAAATAAATGGGGTGTCAGGGATGGTGAGATTGTTGCGTTTAAGGACTACTAATTTGTTAATTATGGTAGCAAGCTGGTCCTGAACGGTTCCCATAATACTAAATTGAACGCCGTAATCATAAGTGTAATGCGGCATTTCATTCTTCCAGACAATCCTGCTGTCGAGTTTGAAGGTTTCTCCCAGCAGACAAATTTCCAGACTTAATTGAACATCCGGGCGGACAGGAATATTTAATGAAGAGACAAGCTTCAGCCCGCCGATACTCACATCTTTAATCAGGACTTCTGTATAACCGGCAGCCACTTCCTTCCCCTTCACTTCTTTAATCATTAATTTACCTTGTAAAGGCATGGCAAAGGAATAGCGATAATAAGCCCGGCGTTCTACTTTGGGCTTGGTCGATTTCTTCTTCTTAGGAGAAAGCTTTCCTTTGCGTAACAGCATATCTAACTCAGCTTCCTTCACCGGTTTAGAAAAGAGATAGCCCTGAACTTCCTCACATTCTTTCTGTTGAATAAATTTCAACTGATGAAGATGCTCTACTCCTTCGGCTACCACTTTAATATCCATTCCGTGAGCAAGATAAACAACGGTTGCAAATAAATGTTCGTCTAAACGATTCGGGTTAGATTCCCCTTTTTTATTCGTAGGGTTCTGGCCGATTTTATCTACATAACTTTTGTCTATCTTAATGGTGTCGATTGGGAATTCTCTCAGATAGCTTAAAGAAGAATACCCTGTTCCAAAGTCGTCTAAAGCTATAGAGATCCCTAGTTTCTTTAGTTTATGCAAGTTGGTCCGGACAATGGTCTCTTCTCTCATCAGCAGCGATTCTGTAATCTCAATTTCGATCCACTTTCCATCCACTCCATAGTCCTGCAGACAGTTTTTAATAAAGTCAGCCAATCCCTGCCTCATGACGCTGAGAGCAGATACGTTGATCGATAAGACTCGCGGGGCAATCCCTTTCTGCTGCCATTCGTTTAACTTTCGGCATGCTTCGTTAAATACAAACTTAGTAATCGCATGGATTAAATGACTTTCTTCTGCTAATGTAATAAACTCTATGGGCATAACAAGGCCCCAGCTTGGATGATTCCAGCGAATTAACGCTTCAAAACCCATGATCGAACCATTCGACGATCTGACTCGCGGCTGGTAATAGACTTCAAGTTCCTGGTTATCAATCGCATTTCTTAAATCCTTTTCCAGCGTATAGTTTTTATGGGAAGAGAGATCTTTCTTTTGGTGGTAAAAATGAAACGAATGTCCCTCCTGCTCCCTTGCCCTCTGCATGGCAAACGAGGCCAGCTGAATTAAATCTTCAGGCGTCTCTGCATCGTTGGGAAATAAACTGATGCCGATGCTGGCTTTGATCGAGAGTTCGTACTCCTCGACTGTAAAATATGGGTCAATTTTTTCAATCAAGTGGTTCGTAAAAGCATAGATCTCTTCTTCATCTTTTCGATCCTTTAACAATAGGGCAAACTTACTTCCTGTTAAATGAGCAAAGTATGTATCTTCCGTAAGCACCGTCCGCACCCGGTCTGCCACAAACGTTAATATTTGATCACTGATCTTAAAACCAAGTGTCTCATTGATTCCTTGAAACCGCCTTAAATCAAAATACAATAAGGCAAATGATGAGGATGAATCCTTGCTCCAATCATGAACCGTCTGATAAAAGTGCCTGCGGTTATACAATCCTGTTAAAGAATCCCGAAAAGCTTGATCCTCTTTAATCGCTTGAACATTTTTCAAGTCCGTAATATCTCTCGTGAACCCAAATAAATGACTGATCTCCCCGTTAATATTGAACCGTGGTATCGCCTGCGTTTCCAGCCAAACGATCTCTTCTTTCTTGTTTACGATCCGATATTCGCAAGTTACCGCTTCACCTTTTTTTAATTTTTCCAGCTGGATGGAAACAGACAGCTGATCTTCAGGATGCACCATTTCTAACCAAACACCAGGATGGTTGCTAACATAATCGCTCGGAAGTCCCAGGATCTTCTCTGTATGACCAGAAAAATAGGTCATTTTCTTAAGATGATAATCTAAATTCCAAACCACCCCTTCTAAATGATCATAAATATAAGAGAGCTGCTCTTGTTCTTTCTCTTTATTTAGTTCCCATTCCTTCATGTTGGTGATGTCCTGCGAAACTCCGATAAGTTTTATTGTTCCATCTTGCTGCACAGTCACTTCCCACATATTTCGAATAAAACGAACTGAATGATCCGGCCGCCTTATACGGAATTCATTGCTTCCAGGTACGATATTCGCTACCGAATCCTTGATCGTTTTAATAAGCCGTTCGCGATCGTTATCATAAATGGAAAAAAATAATGGATCCGATAAGAAGTTCTCAATTTTTAATTCATTTCCCTGATCTCCAGAAAGCTTGAATAATTCATAAAAATAGTTCGAACACTTCAATTCGCCGGTCGAATAATTGTATTCCCAGCTCCCGATATGCGCGATTTTCTGGGCTTTGGATAAATGACTGTCTCTTATCGTAAGTAAATTCTCTAAATTCATATGTTCACTGTCGTCCTTAATCATTACATAAGCACCGATGACATGCTGATCCACTTGAATGGGAATAAAAGCAAGATTTAAATGAAGTTCCTTTCCCCATTGATCAGATAGATCCATCCCGAAATTTGAAGTTTCCCCCTGCAGCGACTTTTTTAAATGATCACGCATGAGTTTGGCAGATTTCTTTGGCAGACGGTGGAATAAGCCACCTTCTTGATCTTGATCATAGCCGAGCAAATGATTGAAGTTATGATTAAAAGAAAATGGACGCTCCTTTGCATCAAAAATATAGATCGTGTCTTCATGTTTTTGAAATAATGATTTAAAAATCGCTAACTGACGTTCAACAGGAATGGAGGGAACTTCAGTTGAACGAGTTTTAGTCATTTTCCTAAAGATATTCGTGTATTTCTTCATATTCCACCTCTTTTTCAGAATACTTTGTTTATTCATTTGTTATATCGACATAGTTCTCTTTATTTTTACATAGTTTTAGGTAAAAAGACATATTCATTTTTTCCTTATAGTTCATAAATATTAGGAAAGTATCAGTTAAAAGGGATGAAACTTAAAATTATAGCGAAGATAATAAACAACACCTTCATCTGAGACCGTGCATGTATTGAAATTACTTAATCGGACTGATAAACTATTCGTAGATTAATGAGGCGATGGAGTTCGCCGTAACCGCTGGCAACAGCTAATGACTCCTGTCAGATGAAACTATCTGGCAGGAGTCTGTTTTTTTTTGCAAATGAATAGAAGAGGTGAGTGCATGGCATATGTAATCGTAGGAGTTTCCGGAATGATTGGGGCATTATTGCGTTATTTCCTTGGATCTTTTATTACCCATTTCTGGATACAGGATTTCCCTTTGAGTACGCTGATCATCAACCTGATTGGCTGCTTTGTTTTAGGAGGGTTTACGACCCATTTAGCGCGTCTGGACATTCTGCATCCTAAATTAATTACTGGAATTGGGACAGGCTTAATTGGTTCCTTTACCACATTCTCTACCTTCAGTACAGAGACGGCGGACCTTCTCCAGAGAAGCCATTGGGGAGCAGCATTATTATACTTGTTATTGAGCCTGTGGGGCGGATTGTTGTTTTCATGGCTGGGGTATAAAGCCGGCGGTGCAGTCTTTAACTTAACAAGGCCGGATCATGCTAACGTCGATAATAAAGGAGAAACGTTATGATAACAGCAGCTTTATTTGTGGGTATGGGAGGTTTTCTTGGTGCAATTGCGCGCTTTGGCGTAAGTAATGGAATGAAACAACGGACACAGCTTACCTTCCCGCTGGCCACGTTTGTTGTCAACATGGTAGGTTCCTTTTTCCTAGGAATGCTCATTGGTCTCGGCGTAGAAGGTTCCTGGTACTTGTTTCTAGGCACCGGATTTATGGGCTCATTTACGACTTTTTCAACTTTTAAATTAGAAAACATCCAACTGCATCGAAATAAACAATGGAAAACGCTCGCCTTGTTTTTAGGATTAAGTTACACCATAGGTATTTTCCTCGCTTTTATAGGCATGGTTCTGGGGAATTCCACTGCCTTATAGAGATCGTCCTTCTTGGAAGAGAAAAAGACTGTAGTTGAATAGCTGCCAGCTTGTGGCGGGAGATTCAACTACAGTCTTTTTCATAACAAGTGTGGAATTAAAAAGGTGGGCTTCCCTTTAAAATAACAAAAACCCGCCCCAAGGAGAAATCCATGGTTCGAGTTTTAATTCAGTGCCCCCGGCAGGATTCGAACCTGCGACACACGGTTTAGGAAACCGATGCTCTATCCCCTGAGCTACGGGGGCCTCTTATGCACGTGAGTAATATTATACAAAATTCTACTTAAAATGAAAAGCCTAACTTCTCCAAAATTCTACTTTAATTGTTACTTCGCTCCCCCTGATATGGTAAAATGTTATTTGTCTGTCAGAACGTATCGAATTATGTCTTTTTAACGGAAAGTAAGGAGGAGAAGAGATGGGACAATTACCTTTCGTCGCTGTTGAAGGACCTATTGGGGTTGGTAAAACGTCTCTGTCTAAAAAACTCGCCTCCCAATTTGATTTTCATTTGTTTAAGGAAATCGTTGAGGAGAATCCATTTTTAGGCAAGTTTTACGATAATATAGAAGAATGGAGCTTCCAAACGGAAATGTTCTTCTTGTGTAATAGATTTAAGCAGCTGGAGGACATTGACCGGAAATATTTACAGCAAGACAAGCCCGTGATCGCTGATTATCACATTTCCAAAAATATGATCTTTGCGCGACGTACATTGCGAGAAGATCAATTTGATAAATATTCACAGATTTACGATATATTAACGCGGGACATGCCTAAGCCTAACATGGTGATTTATTTACATGCCAGCCTGGACACCCTGCTTGAACGGATAAGGCTGCGGAACCGTGATGTAGAGGCTAACATTCAGCCCTCTTATCTCGAGCAGCTGTCACAGGATTATGAAGACTTCATGAATCATTTTGAAGCTTCCCATCCTGAGATCCCTGTGATTCGATTAAATGGTGACCAGCTTGACTTTGTAAAACACCAGGATGATCTTACCGCTATTGTTGAACAAGTAAAGCATCACTTGAATAAAGGAGAAGTTGTGAAATGAATGCACGTGAACGTTTCGGAATTCCGCACGACAGTGTAATTACGATTGCCGGTACTGTAGGCGTTGGAAAATCGACCATGACCAAAGCTCTCTCGGATGCTCTGAGTTTCAGAACATCATTTGAAAAGGTGGATACCAATCCATACCTCGATAAATTCTATCATGATTTCGAGCGCTGGAGCTTTCATTTACAAATCTACTTTCTCGCCGAGCGCTTTAAGGAACAGAAGAAAATATTTGAATATGGCGGAGGCTTTATTCAAGACCGATCCATCTATGAAGACACAGGCATTTTCGCGAAAATGCATCATGAAAAAGGCAACATGTCGCAAACCGATTATGACACCTATACTAGTCTGTTTGATGCGATGGTCATGACGCCTTATTTTCCTCATCCGGATTTATTAATTTACTTGGAAGGATCGTTTGAGGACATTATCGATCGGATTAAAGAACGCGGCCGGCCGATGGAACAGCAGACGCCTGTGGAATACTGGGAAGAAATGTTTAAGCGCTACGAGAATTGGATCGATAATTTCAATTCATGCCCGGTGCTGCGCTTAAATATCGCTGATTATGATTTACTTCAGGATGAAACGACGATTGAACCTGTCTTAGAAAAGGTCGGTCATTTTATTCAGCAATCAAGAAAATGGCGTTCCAGCCATCTTATAACGTAACGTCCCTGCTCCAGAGAGTCCAGCTCTCTGGAGTTTTATATTACTCTAAAAATAGGTCAGGATTAGATTACATAAAAAATATTTGAGTTCTTTGCTTGAGGAAGAAGTGGATTGGATGGGAAATAAGTCGCTTTCCTGCGGGGGAACTGGCAAGCCTCCTCACTCGTTTCACTCGCTGTGGGGTCTCGCCTAGCACCTTCTCCCGCGGGAGTCTCCTCATTTCCCATCCAATCCCTCCGTAAAATCTTAGTTCCACCGATTAAAATTGCATGATCCAACTTCTCTGAATGCTTTTCCTACCGCAGTTTACAGCCTGAGTCTTCATTTATTTCCATAGCTTTTGATATTTCCGTTCCTCTATTAATCATAAAGAGGGCTGGGAAATTGCGTCATGGTTCTCCCACAGGAGTCTCCTTTGGGAAGTGCGGGACAACTGAGACCCCGG
>NZ_JAUTWQ010000026.1:0-59720 GCF_046719735.1 Halobacillus rhizosphaerae | reverse complement strand
TATTTCCGTTCCTCTATTAATCATAAAGAGGGCTGGGAAATTGCGTCATGGTTCTCCCACAGGAGTCTCCTTTGGGAAGTGCGGGACAACTGAGACCCCGGGAGCTTTGCTCGAGGAGGCTCAGCGCCCGCCCCACGGAAAGCGATCCTTTTCCCACAGCCCCTAAGCTCTACCTATAGTCTCGAAACTAAGTCTTCATGAATTGGGAGCTTTTGTAGAACTATAGTTAAATTCTCATCTAAAAAATTCAACTCCAGTTTACTCATTACGATAACGATTAAAAATATAAAAAGCCCGGGAGCTATACTCCCGGGCTGTAAATGCAAAAAAAATCGTTACTCATCGTAACGATTTTTGTTCTATAAATCTCCAATATTTATGCGCTATTGTTGAAAAATATGGCGGAGGAGGAGGGATTCGAACCCCCGCGGGGCGTAAACCCCCTGGCGGTTTTCAAGACCGCTCCCTTCAGCCAAACTTGGGTACTCCTCCGTGTGACCGACAATGAATAATATATCACGGCTGTCCGCATTCGTCAATAAAATACTGTAATTCTGTCCACTTTTTTTCAAAAATCTACAGCATTCCGTATTCCTTCGACACAACCACTTGAATTATTATACTAATCACCTTACCTGCCGTCAAATTGAACTCCCTTTTTCTCTTTCATACCTTGTATGGTTTCGTTGCTTTGCAGGTGGATGACTCATTATTAAATCCGAACGAGGATAATAGGTTAAGAACATTCTACCCTCGCCGTTCGGATTTTTCCTGCTAACAATCAAAGGAGTATGAAAGTGGAAATATAAACCACAAACCAGCGTAGGAAATACACGGAGACTTCTGCGGGAGGAAGGCATAGGTTTGACCCCGGAGTGCAAAGCACGAGGAGGCAAATCAGCCGCCCGCGAAAAGCGGAGTGTATTTCCGAAGCGGTCATCCAAGGTAAGCCTCCGCACTTTCCTTGACGGTTCGTCCTTACAATGGATATTTAGTCAATGTTCCATACTCTTCTAATAAAATTCTTTTGTTTATTGAATGACCTCTTTACCGCCCATATACGGACGAAGGACTTCTGGAATCACAACAGAGCCATCTGCCTGCTGGTAATTCTCAAGAATTGCCGCTACAGTTCTTCCAATCGCAAGACCGGAGCCATTTAAGGTATGGACAAATTCCGGCTTGCCTTTTTCCTCACGGCGGAAACGGATGCCTGCCCGGCGTGCCTGGAAATCTTCGAAGTTAGAGCAAGAGCTGATTTCCCGGTAGGTCTCATAGCTTGGAATCCACACTTCAATATCGTATTTCTTAGCAGCGGTGAATCCTAAATCTCCCGTACACATGCTCATCACTCGGTAAGGAAGCTTCAACAGCTGAAGGACTTTCTCTGCATGTCCTGTCAGCTCCTCTAGCAACTGGTAAGAGTCTTCGGGTTTGGCGAGCTGGACAAGTTCGACTTTATTGAATTGGTGCTGACGTATCAAGCCTCGGGTATCGCGGCCGGCAGATCCTGCTTCAGATCGATAGTTCGTGCTGAAGGCCACATATTTTTGCGGTAATTCATCAGCAGACAAAATTTCTTCTCGGTGATAATTGGTTACCGGCACTTCTGCGGTTGGAACAAGGAAATAATCCCATCCTTCGATTTTAAACGCATCCTCTTCAAATTTAGGCAGCTGACCCGTTCCGGTCATAGACGTACGGTTCACCATCTGAGGAGGCAGCATTTCCTGATAGCCATGATGATCAGAATGAAGATCCATCATAAAGTTTAACAAGGCACGTTCAAGCCGAGCCCCTAATCCTTTATAGAAGGCGAAACGGCTGCCGGTTACTTTAGAAGCGCGTTCAAAATCGATAATATCAAGTTCTGTTGCCACATCCCAGTGCGCTTTCGGGTCAAAAGCAAAGTCCGGAAGATCTCCCCATTGACGCGCTTCTATGTTATCCTCTTCATCTTCACCAATTGGAACACTTTCATGCGGGATATTCGGAATGGATAACATTAAATTCTCCAGCTGTTCCTCTACGTCTTTAAGTTCCGTATCCAAGTCTTTAATTCGGTCGCCGACTTCACGCATTTCTTTAATTTTATCGTCCGCATTTTTCTTCTCTTTTTTTAACTGAGGGATTTCCTTAGAAACTTCATTACGCTTGGCTTTTAATTCTTCTGTTTCCTGAATTAGCTCACGGCGTCTGCTGTCAAGATCGCCAAAGCGGTCGAGATCAGAGAGATCTTCTCCTCTATGCTGTAATTTTTCTTTAATTTCGGCAAAATTTTTCCTTAAATGCTTCATGTCTAACATGGAAATTCCTCCTTTATTCTAATGGAAAAACTAAAACGCTGAGCAGCCCCGACAAGCTTAAGAAAAGGGTTGGTGGACCGCTTTTTATCCTAGCAGTCGATGAAGGCTAGGCAATGGAGCTGAAAATTAAAAAACTCCCGCCCCCTTTAATTAAAAAAGGGACGAGAGCTTGGTAAAAGGTTCCCGCGATACCACCCAGGTTGAAAGTCTACTTCCTGACTTTCCTGCTTAACACTCATAACGGTGAGGCTCCGGCTCAGCTTACTGGCTTCAGCTGAACACTCAAGGATGGATTCACAGGAGATTCTTATCAGTTTGCACCAGCCACTGACTCTCTAGAAAGAATGCGAACCTGTTACTGTTTCCTATCATCGCTTTGCTTTTATCAAACACGTTTATTTGTTAAATAACAATAGCCTAAAATAGATCAAGATGCAAGAGATTTTTTCGATTCTTCCGCCATTTTCACAAAATGTTCTGTGAGACGGTGGTCATCGGTCAATTCAGGATGGAACGAACAGGCTAAATACTGCTGCTGCTGCGCGGCAACGATATGGCCGTTATAGGTAGCAAGTACTTCTGCATTGTTCCCTACCCCTTCAATATAAGGTGCACGAATAAAGACCGCGTTATACCCTTCTGCAATCCCTTTAATATCAAGGTCGATTTCAAAGCTTTCACGCTGACGGCCAAAGGCATTTCTGCGAACTTGAATATCCATTAAGCCTAAATGAACATCTTGGGAGCCGTCGATTTCACTGGCAAGTAGAATTAACCCTGCACATGTACCGAAGATCGGTTTTCCCTGGTTGCCAAATTGACGAATAGGTTCAAGAAAACCGTACTTATCAATGAGACGTCGCATGGTTGTACTTTCTCCGCCGGGAACAATTAATCCATCCAGATCATCCAGCTGTTCTTTCTTTTTTACTACAATGGCTTCTGCACCGGAGGCTTCAAGAGAACGGACATGTTCACGAAAAGCTCCTTGAAGACCTAATACACCGATTTTAATCATGATGCATTTCTCCTTTTTCTTACTGGCTGCGCTCTTGCATACGCTGCTCGGGAGTCAGGGTGGACATTTCCATCCCTTTCATAGCTGTACCAAGACCTTTGGATAATTCTCCAATCAGCTTGTAATCATCGTAATGAGTCGTCGCTTCAACAATAGCACGAGCAAATTTCTCAGGATTATTTGATTTAAAGATCCCAGAACCGACGAATACACCATCGGCACCTAACTGCATCATTAGAGAAGCATCAGAAGGAGTAGCAATACCGCCCGCTGCGAAGTTAACGACTGGCAGACGTCCTTCTTCACGGATTTCCATCAGCAGGTCGAAAGGCGCACCGTGTTCTTTAGCAAACACCATCACTTCATCATCGGATAAGCTGCGAAGCTGACGAATTTGAGATTGAACCTGACGCATGTGTTTGACCGCTTCTACGATGTTCCCTGTTCCGGGCTCACCTTTCGTACGAAGCATGGAAGCTCCTTCACGAATACGGCGGGCAGCCTCTCCAATGTCGCGGCAGCCGCAGACAAATGGTACCGTATACTCATCTTTTTTAATATGATAAACGTCATCAGCCGGAGTTAGTACTTCACTCTCATCAATATAGTCAACGCCCATAGATTCAAGTACGCGCGCTTCAGAAATGTGACCGATACGCGCTTTAGCCATTACTGGAATGGACACAGCGTTCATCACTTCTTCTACAATCGTCGGATCCGCCATACGGGCGACACCGCCTGCTGCACGGATATCCGCTGGAACACGTTCCAAAGCCATAACGGCTACAGCGCCGGCTTCTTCTGCAATTTTTGCCTGTTCTGCATTAACAACGTCCATGATGACGCCGCCTTTCTGCATTTCGGCCATTCCTCTTTTTACACGATCAGTACCTGTTTGTGACATAATCAAATTCCTCCCTAGGTCAGCTGTATATTTTTAAAAACTCTTTGGTTTTACATCCAATCATTCTTACTTTCTATTGTAACGCATCAGCGCTGTAAATCCTATTAAATAAACTGGGATTATTTCCTAGAACCAGCCTTTGACGGTATCAACAGCTCCGTGGAAGATATCACTGAAGAAGTTTCCTATTCCTCCAAGAGCGAGCATAAACCAATTTGATTTTTCTACGGAAGATGTGGTGACTAAGTCTGTTTTTGTAGTACTCGCTTTACCAGTTAACAGGTTATGATACTTTTCATCGCCTTTGTAAACAAGTTCGGCTGTCCCTACTTTTTCTCCTTTTTTAACAGGAGCGGTTATTTTTCCGTCTTTATCAATCTTGTCTTTATTAAAGTGATACTTGATAGAGTATTGTTTCTCGTCTCCGTTCTTAACGACAGTGGCGAGTGCATCTTTCGCTTCCACCTCAACTTGATCTTCTTTCCCTTTGCTTACCTGGATTTCTGATTTATCTTTGATTTGATATCCAGCCGGGTATAGCTCTTTTTGCTTAAATTGCTGAAAACCATAGTCAAATAGCTTTCTTGTTTCCTGGAAACGGGCTTCTTTACTATCCGTTTTCATCACTACAGAAATTAAGCGCTGTCCGTCCCGTTTAGCGGTACCGGTGAAGCAGTAGCCGGCTAAGTCGGTAAATCCAGTTTTCAGACCATCGACACCTTCATATCCAAACTGCTTTAAGTAACCGGGCATATCCGGAAGCAGCCAGTTCCAGTTCTGAATCGTCTGGCCGTCAAATTCTGTCGTCGTCATACTCGTTACATCTAATGATTTAGGGTAATCATGAATTAAATGATAGGCAAGAAGCGCTGTAGATTTCGCAGAAAGTAAATTCGTGGCATCAGGTTCTGTCCCCTTGGGGCGGTTATCTCCTAAATCTTTATTTGATAGACCAGTGGAGTTAACAAATTGATAGTCCGGAAGTTTCATCTCTGCTGCTTTTTCATTCATCATTTTCACAAACTCTGCTTCAGAGCCTGCTACGAGCTCCGCAAGCGCAATGGTGGTCGCATTATCTGAATTAATGGCCATTGCTTCGTACAATTCACGTACTGTATAATCATGATTTTGTCGTAAACCTACCCCTGAAAAACCAGGATTGGCCGATATACTATAAGGATAATCACTGATTTGAGTCGTTGTGTCCCAGCTAATCTTCCCTTTATCAATGGCTTCAAGTACAAGGTACTCGGTCATCATTTTGGTCATACTAGCAGGAGGGAGGGTCAAATCTGAATTCTTTTCAAATAAAATCTTACCAGAACTTGCATCGACTAAAATAGCTGATTTCGCGTTTACGTCCACGGAAGCAGCATATGTAGATCCAGGATTCGCAAAAATTACCATCACACTAAGAACAAAGGCCATCGTGACTGCCATTGTTACTTGAAAACGTTGTTTCAAAATCTCTCAACCTCCACGGAAAATATTATGCATCTTTGTTATTTTATCACATGGATATTCAAAAAAATAGACAGGGAATAGTCCCTGTCTATGAATAAAAAACCAGGTCAAACGGAGTAGTTTGGTGCTTCTTTGGTAATTTGAACATCATGCGGGTGACTTTCTCTCAATCCCGCTCCGGTTATTCTTATAAATTTGGCGTCGTTACGAAGGGCATCAATGGTAGGGGTACCACAATATCCCATGCCTGAACGCAGCCCGCCGAGCAGCTGATGGATGGAATCAGCAAGAGGTCCTTTATATGGCATACGTCCTTCAATACCTTCTGGAACCAATTTTTTAGATTCGGAATCGTTTTGGAAATATCGGTCCTTAGAGCCTGCTTCCATCGCACCGACAGAACCCATGCCCCGGTATACTTTAAAGCGGCGTCCTTGGAAAATCTCTGTATCCCCTGGGCTCTCAGAAACTCCGGCAAGCAGACTTCCAAGCATAACAGCATGTCCTCCTGCAGCAAGAGCTTTCACAATATCACCGGAAAATTTAATACCGCCATCGGCAATGACCGGTTTGTTATATTTCTCTGCCTCTTTCGCACAGTCATTGATCGCTGTAATTTGCGGCACTCCAACGCCGGCAACCACACGGGTTGTACAAATAGATCCGGGTCCAATTCCTACTTTCACTACATCTGCCCCCGCTTCAATTAACTCGCGAGTGGCATCTGCTGTAGCTACGTTTCCGGCAATGATGTTGATCTCCGGATATTTCGCACGAATTCGTTTCACCTGATCAATAACCCCTTGAGAATGACCGTGAGCCGTATCAACGACCAGCGCATCGACTTTCGCTTCTACAAGCTTGTCAATCCGCGTCATGGCGTCGGCGGTTACTCCGACTGCCGCTGCCACAAGCAGGCGTCCTTGTTCATCTTTAGCAGCAAATGGAAATTCGATAACTTTTTCAATATCTTTTATAGTTATTAAACCTTTTAACACACCTTCATTATCAATCATCGGCAGCTTTTCAATCTTATACTGCTGAAGGATCTTTTCCGCTTCATCAAGCGTTGTCCCAACAGGAGCTGTGACTAAATTCTCGCTTGTCATGACTTCCGAAATCGCCATAGAATACTCTTCGATGAAACGAAGGTCGCGGTTGGTAATGATCCCAACCAGCTTTTGTTCCTCGATATTATTAACGATAGGAACTCCGGAAATACGGAATTTGCCCATTAAGTGTTCCGCATCAAACACTTGATGTTCAGGAGTGAGGAAGAATGGGTTCGTAATAACGCCGCTTTCTGAACGCTTGACACGGTCCACATGCTCGGCCTGTTCCTCAATAGACATATTCTTATGAATAACGCCGAGTCCCCCTTGTCTTGCCATACCGATAGCCATGGCAGCTTCCGTCACCGAGTCCATTCCCGCACTGATAATCGGTGTATTTAACTTTAAAGTCGGTGATAATTCAGAAGCTAAAGAAACATCACGAGGCAGGACGTCCGATTTTGCTGGCAGCAACAGGACATCATCAAACGTTAATCCTTCTTTAGTAAATTTATCCTCACGCATGCTTAATCCTCTCCTTTATTGAGATTAAAATACTTTGGGTTAAAGTGGGTAAAATAAATGAGAATGATTCCATTTCATATACTTATTGTTATTTACAATACGACATAGATTATGCTTTTTCAAGCATAAAAAAATGGGAGAAATCCCCTATTCGTAAGGAAAGGAGAAGAAATTTGGTGAAAGAAGATACAGAAGCGATCCTTACCTATTTGCAAGTAACCGCTCACACACGTCCTTTCCTCTCAGCCTGTTATGAAAAAATAGAAAATCGCAAAGCCGGGCAGCATGCCTACAATAATGCAGAAAGGTTTATCTACGGATTAAATTTCGGTCAGGAATACTGGAAAGCTGCTAAAGATACTCCTCTCAGCGTCCAGCCTCTGCTCTATTATTATAGTTTGACTCATTATTTAAAAAGCTGCCTGCTTACAGTGGACCCGGGATATCCAGCTACCGCTAAAGTATTAGCGCATGGATTATCAACGAGAAAGCGAAAAAAGCAGCACTACCGCTTTTTAGAAGATGATATTAGAATCCAGCCGCACGGGTTGTTTCCCTATGCAGCGATTCACTTGTTTAACTATCAACCCGATAAAGAGAAAATCTCTATGGATGAACTTATGCGGCCGCTTCCTTATATGCAGTGGATTTATCACTATAAAAATATTTCCACCGAGCTGCCCGAGGCCCCGTGGCCGGAATTTCTGACTCATTTTGCTATTCTTTATAATTTAAGCATGCTGGTGCGTTATGAAGGAGAATGGTGGGGAGAAATGCAGCAGTTAAAAGATCGGGATGACTACGTATTTATTGTCCATTATTTACAGGAAACATCCAAGCGCATCCCTCTTTTGGTTTCACAATGGTTAAAAGACCAGTTCACAGGTATTATTTAGTCGTGAACTGGTCTTTTTTAGTCGATAATTTCCTCTATATGCAGATCTAGTCTTTCTTTCAAATGCACAATCTCTCCATTTTCCTTAGTACGGAGCATCGGCCGGGCGGGATGATTGGTTTCTACAAACATGACTTCAGCTTCCTGCCCATTCGAAAGCTTGACTTTGCTGCCGGTCGAATAGCTAGCCAATTCTTTGGCTAACACTTGAATGACTTTGTGATCGTATCTTCCAAACTGTTCCTGAAGAATTTCTTCCAGTACTTTAAAGGGGGAATGCTTGTCCCGGTAAACGCGTTCAGAGGTCATCGCATGATACATATCACTGAGAGCGATGATCTGCCCGAATGGATGCAGCTTATCCTGATTTAATCCTAAAGGATAGCCGCTCCCATCTAAGCGTTCATGATGCTGGAGAATGGCAAGCTTGGCACTGATGCTTAAGGATGGGATGGATTCGACAAGCCGGTAGGAATAGGCGGCATGCTTTTTGACTTCCTCAAACTCTTGTTCATCTAATGATTCTTCTTTATTCAGGATGCGGTTATCTATTTTAGCCATGCCGGCATCACTTAACAGCCCCGCTAACCCAATTTGAATCCATTCTCCATAGGTATGCCCCATCTTTGCAGCTAGAAACGTGGAGATGACGGCCGTAGCCACACTGTGATGATAAGGATATTCCTGTTCAGAGGAATAATGGTGCAGAAGAAATACCTCCCGCCTGCTTTCCACCGCCCCTTCTAAAAGCGGAACCATAATAGTCCGTATTTGTTGGATATCAATGGGGGCACCGGACCGCCAGTTGGCGTACCACTGCTTATACTGCTGGACCGCTTCTAAGTATTGCTCTTGAAAAGATAAAGGCTCTTCGGCAGACGGTGGTGTTTCCGGAGAGATGGCGGGAGATTCAGGGTCTTCCATTTTCTCCAGCGGCATATACCGGGACCCATCTGATAATTTGGCTGCTACGTCTACCGAACTGATGAGAAAATTATGTAATACATGAATATGAGTGTGATGTATGACTGTATTTTTGGGGATGATCGGTCGTTTCGTCCGCCCCATTACTTCTTTAGTAAGGATACAGCCCGGAACCAATTGAGAAGGATGCACACGCATGCATTCTCCTCCTCTCTATTCTATTTTAATTTAGATCTAATCTGTACGGAGTTTATTATGTATGCTGTTAAAAGAGCAATTCTTTGACCTGAAATCCTGCTTATCACCAGCATTCTGCCCGCTCATGAAGGAACAAAAATAAAACGCCGCCTGTCCTTTATTATATCGACAGACGGCGTGCTATTATTTAGTTCATCAGGACTCATCGTCAGAAGATTTTTCATCCTCTTCCGGCTGATCAGCTGGTTCTTCTCCCTCAGTTTCAGAATCTGCAACATTCGCAGAATCCATTTCTTCTGAGGCTTCTACGGCTTCTTCCACAAGTTGTTCTTCTTCTTTTTCAGACTCAATCCTGGCCACGGTAGCAACTTCTTCACCGTCTCCAAGTCTGATCAAGCGAACTCCTTGAGTGTTTCTACCCGTTTCAGAAATGCTTTCCACTGGCATACGGATTAACACACCGCTAGCGGTAATAATCATAACATCCTCTTCACCAGTCACGGCTTTAGTGGCAACCACCTGGCCATTACGCTCGGTGAGATTACAGGTAATGATCCCTTTACCTCCGCGGTTGGTGATTCTATATTCTTCCGCAGGGGTCCGTTTACCAAATCCTTTGTTCGTAACCGTCAGCACTTGGAGGGTATCATCAATAATTTCCATCGATACCACTTTGTCGTCTTCGCGAAGAGAAATCCCTTTCACTCCGGCAGCTGTACGGCCCATCGCCCGGATTTGATCCTCATTAAAGCGAATCAAGTAACCGTTCTGCGTGCCGATCATAATGTCTTTGGTGCCATTGGTTAAACGAACGGAAATTAATTCATCATCTTCCCGCAGACCAAGAGCAATCAGCCCGCCTTTACGGATATTGGCAAATTGGGAAAGCGTCGTCCGCTTCGTAATTCCATTCCTGGTGGTAAAGATTAAATACCAGTCATCGACGAAATCTTCTACCGTAATGACAGCGTTAATCCACTCGTCCTGTTCAATATTCAGCATATTGATGATTGGAATCCCTTTAGCCGTCCGGCTGAACTCTGGCACTTCATACCCTTTCGCTTTATACACTTTTCCTTTGTTCGAGAAGAAAAGTAACGTATTATGCGTCGAAGTAGACAAGAGATGCTCGACAAAATCTTCCTCATGGGTACCCATTCCCTGAACGCCGCGTCCGCCGCGCCGCTGGGAGCGATACGTAGTTGCTGGCAGTCGTTTCACATACCCCTGGTGAGTCAGTGAGACGATGACGGTTTCTTCAGGAATTAAGTCTTCATCCTCAATAAAGTCCGTTCCGCCAAGTACAATTTCCGTGCGGCGTTCGTCATTGTAGCGTTCTTTAATATCAAGAAGCTCTTCACGGATAATTTCCAGTACTTTTTCTTCGTCTGCCAGAATCGCTTTCAGTTCATCAATGAGTTTAACTAAGTCCTGGTATTCACTCTCAATCTTCTCTCGTTCCAGTCCAGTCAAGCGCTGCAGACGCATATCGAGAATGGCCTGTGCCTGCTTTTCAGACAGACCGAAACGCTCCATTAACCCTGTACGGGCAATGTCTGTTGTCTGTGATTCACGAATCAATTTAATGACTTCATCCAGATGATCAAGAGCGATACGCAGCCCTTCTAAAATGTGGGCACGAGCTTCAGCTTTACGTAATTCGTAGGCCGTTCTCCGGCGAATCACTTCTTTCTGGTGTTCCAGATAGTATTCCAGACACTGCTTAATATTAAGCACGCGCGGATGACCATTGACAAGCGCAAGCATGTTGATGCCGAATGTGGTTTGCAGGGCTGTCATTTTGTATAAATTGTTTAACAGCACGTTAGGGTTGGCATCTTTTCTCAGCTCAATGACCATACGCATTCCGTTACGGTCGGATTCATCACGCAGGTCGGTAATGCCGTCTATTTTCTTATCACGGGCAAGCTCGGCAATCTTCTCGACTAACCGTGCTTTATTCACCTGGTAAGGAAGTTCATTCACGATAATGCGTGGTTTCCCATTAGCGAGCTCTTCAATCTCGGCATTAGCACGGACAGTGATCGAACCTTTGCCCGTTTCATAAGCCTTACGAATACCACTCAGGCCGAGAATTTTACCAGCCGTCGGGAAATCCGGACCGTAAATATAATTCTCCATCAGCTCTTGGATCGAAATATCCGGATCCTTACTCAGCGCAAGGACGCCGTCAATGACTTCACCCAGCTGATGAGGGGGAATATTCGTTGCCATCCCTACTGCAATCCCGGAACCGCCGTTTACGAGCAAGTTCGGAAATTTAGCTGGCAAGACTTTCGGTTCTCTCTCGGTACCATCATAGTTATCATCATAATCGATGGTGTCTTTATTAATATCTTTTAAAATCTCCATCGAGATCTTGGACATTCTTGCTTCTGTGTAACGCATGGCTGCGGCAGCGTCGCCATCCACAGAACCAAAGTTTCCGTGGCCGTCTACCAGCATATAGCGATAGTTAAAGTCCTGCGCCATCCGCACCATCGTATCGTATACAGCAGAGTCACCGTGAGGGTGATACTTACCAATAACTTCCCCAACGATACGGGCAGATTTCTTGTAAGCTTTGTCCGCGTGCATTCCGAGATCATGCATCGCATATAAAATACGGCGGTGCACAGGTTTTAAGCCGTCTCTCACGTCAGGAAGGGCACGAGCCACAATGACACTCATCGCATAATCGAGAAACGACGTACGCATCTCCTGGCTGATATTTACTTCCTGCACGCGCGGGCGTTCGGGTTGATCCACCATTCTTTTACCTCCTAGTTACCTGTGAGTCAGAAAAGAACGACGTACTGCCGTTCTAATGAAAAAATCACAGAGGTATCTCATTCTATCTATTTCTAACGTTTTAATTACACGTCCAAATTCTGAACATACTGGGCATTTTCCTGAATAAAGTTACGACGTGGTTCCACCTTATCTCCCATAAGAATATCAAAGGTTTCATCCGCTCCGATCGCATCCTCAAGACTGACTTGAAGCAGCGTTCTTGTATCAGGATCCATCGTTGTTTCCCAAAGCTGTTCCGGATTCATCTCCCCTAAACCTTTGTAGCGCTGTACGCCAGGTTTTGGTGAGTTAGGAAGCTCTGCCAGCATCTTATCCAGCTGTTTATCACTATACGTGTAATAAGCGGCTTTCCCTTGCTGAATTTTATATAATGGCGGCTGCGCAATATAAATATAGCCTGACTCAATTAATGGACGCATGTAGCGGTAGAAGAAGGTCAATAGCAGCGTTCGAATATGCGCTCCATCTACGTCGGCATCTGTCATAATGACAATCTTATGATAACGGGCTTTAGCGATATCAAAGTCTTCGCCAATCCCTGTTCCGAGGGCAGTAATAATCGTACGCACCTCGTTATTGGAAAGTATTTTATCTAAACGGGCTTTCTCCACGTTGATAATCTTCCCGCGCAATGGCAGAATCGCCTGGAAATGGCGGTCCCGTCCTTGCTTGGCGGATCCACCGGCAGAGTCCCCCTCAACCACATACAGTTCAGAGATTCTGGCATCTTTGGAAGAACAGTCTGCCAGTTTACCTGGTAGATTGGAGACTTCCAGTGCGTTCTTACGACGGGTCAGCTCACGGGCTTTCTTAGCGGCCATACGGGCTCTGGAAGCCATCAGACCTTTTTCCACAATGCTTCGCGCCATATTAGGGTTTTCGAACAGATATTTTGAAAAGCCTTCAGAGAACAGAGAATCAGTTACGGTTCGTACCTCACTGTTTCCGAGCTTCGTTTTGGTTTGACCTTCGAATTGTGGATCAGGGTGCTTAATCGAAATAATCGCCGTCAAGCCTTCCCTGACGTCATCCCCAGTCAGATTCGGATCCGTCTCTTTAAACATATTATTCTTTCGGGCATAGTCATTAATTACACGGGTTAGACCGGTTTTGAACCCTGATTCATGCGTTCCGCCCTCGTAAGTATGAATGTTATTCGTATAAGAATAAATGTTACTGGCAAATCCGTCATTGTACTGAAGAGCGACCTCTACGGTAATCTCATCCTGCTCGTCCTCTACGAAAAACGTTTCGTGGAGAGCTTCACGTGTACGATTCATGTGTTCGACGTAAGAGACAATACCGCCTTCATAATAATAATCCTTCGGTTCTTCATCTGTACGCTTATCTTCAATCGTGATGGTGAGTCCGCGGTTTAGAAAGGCAAGCTCACGCAATCGATTGGCAAGTGTCTCAAATTTATATTCTTTCGTTTCCGAAAAGATTTCCGGGTCCGGATCGAAATGAATCCGCGTTCCGGTAATATCGGTTTCTCCGATCACCTTCAAGTCCTCTTGCGGTACACCGCGGCGGAATTCCTGGTAGTAAATATTTCCATGCAGATGAACAAAAACTTCTAACTGGGTAGACAAAGCGTTTACCACTGATGCGCCTACACCGTGCAGTCCACCGGAAACCTTATAACCTCCACCGCCGAATTTACCGCCGGCATGAAGAACGGTCATAATGACTTCTACCGCGGGACGTCCGGTTTTTTCCTGAATACCTACTGGGATTCCCCGTCCGTTATCCGTTACGGTAATGCTGTTATCCTTTTCGATGTATACTTGAATATGATCGCAAAAACCGGCCATGGCCTCATCAATACTATTATCTACAATTTCCCACACCAGATGGTGAAGTCCTTTTTCATTCGTTGACCCGATATACATTCCGGGACGTTTACGAACCGCTTCTAACCCTTCAAGCACCTGGATCTGACTCTCATCATAGGATTGATATTCTCCGACTGTTTCTTCCTTCATGGTACTCACCTACATTCCTCAAGTGGTTTATCTCTTCCTTCGACATGGCTGCGTGGCCCTGGTTTATTCCATTTCCTCTGAGAAGTCCTCAAGCTTATTAAGCGTCGACATCATATTGGCACGTTTTTTCAACGTGAAGACAGATAAGGGGCTGAAATAAATAATGTCATTGGTCACTACAATGGCTTTTGCATTATTTTCTTCTGTTTCTACCACTCGTTTATTCTTCCGTTGGTTGAAAATCATTTCTTCAATAATTGAAGAAGAGGACATAAGACTCTGATCGATGATTGCTACGACGTCTTTAGATTGAATCACATGGTCATCCCCGATGTGAATAAACAACTTGCCACCTCATTTCTGAACCTCGATGGTTCCATCCTTTACGTGAAAAATTTCAGCCTGGTCCAGCGCTTCGTGTTCAATTCCATCTATACTTGTCGTCGAGACAAAAGTTTGCACCTTCCCCTGAATGGTGTGCAGAAGGTGAGACTGGCGGAAATCATCCAGTTCACTCAACACATCATCAAGCAGAAGGATGGGATATTCGCCTACTTCACTATGAATCAGCTCGATTTCAGCAAGTTTCAAAGATAAAGCGGTCGTTCGCTGCTGACCTTGAGACCCATAAGTCTGGACATCCTTGCCGTTGACATAGAATACAAGGTCATCCCTGTGCGGGCCGGCAAGTGTTGTTCCGCGGTCAATTTCTTTACTCTCTATCTCTAAAAACTTCTCTTCATAGGTCTTTTTTATTATTTCCAAATTCATATCCTCTGATACTTTGACACTGGCATCATAGGAAATCTCAAGATTTTCGAGGTTCCTGCTGATTCCCTCATGAATAGGGGCTGCCCAGGAACGAAGCAGCTGTAAAAACTTAAACCGACGTTCGATAATGGTCGCAGCATGTTCCATCAGCTGGTCAGTCAAAACACTCAGCATGGTGCGGTCAGCTCCGGGCTTGCGCTGCAGTTCCTTTAATAAATGGTTCCGCTGGCGTAAAACCTTCTGATACTGTCCCAGATGATAGATGTACGTAGGTTGAATTTGACCGATTTCCATGTCAATAAACCGACGACGCACCTGAGGACTGCCTTTGACAAGGTTTAAATCCTCAGGTGCAAACATGACGACATTTAAGGCACCTATATAATCGCTTAAGCGCTTTTGCTCAATATGATTTAATTTCGCTTTCTTCCCTTTATTGGAAATAACAATTTCCAGTGGAAACCGGCGATTCCGTTTAAATACACTACCTTTTATTTTACCATACTCTGCGTCCCATTGTATTAATTCTTTATCACGGGGAGTACGGTGAGATCTCGTAAACGCTAACACGTAAATGGCTTCCATCAAATTGGTCTTTCCCTGGGCGTTTTCACCAATGATGACATTTATGGTGTGATCGAAGGTTAATGAAAGCTGATCATAGTTTCGGTATGATCGTAAAGACAATTCATTAATATACATAATTTGTAAGTTTTGGCGGTCCGGTTACTCTCCCCGGACGACCTCATACATTCCAAATTCTTCGACTTCAACTGTATCTCCCAGGTACAGTTTTCTTCCGCGGCGGTTTTCAAGCTCACCATTCACATAAACTTCAAATTCAGCTAGGAAGATTTTTACCATGCCGCCTGATTCCACCACATTAGCTAATTTTAAAAATTGTCCCAGCGGAATATATTCTGTTGAGATCTCAATACGTTCGTTCATATCATTCACCCTATTTCCATGAATTGACCTTCTTTTATTTTACTAAAGATCTGGCTGTAAGAAAAGACAAGAGCAGAATAAGACAGAAAATAGAAGGAAAGGACGATTTTTTCTTCCAAAATGGCGTTTTTTATCCCACTGATCCTGGCATTATTCTGCTGGGTCTACTTTTTTTCTACGTGAATCATTTCACTAAAAGATTTTTTGATCAAAATAAGAGATTCCACTACTAGGAAAAGGGGCGGTATACAAGCGCCTGATCATAAAAAAATGCCATTATGAGCAATGTCATAATGGCATTCCTAGTTTCCAGCATTAATACGTACGCACTGGGAGAATCAGCTGAAGAACTTGTTCATCATCCACAGGACGAATCAGGAACGGGCGCATGGCTCCTGTGAATTCTACTTTAACTTGATCGTAATCGATCGCTTTTAATGCATCCATCATATATTTAGAACTGAACGAAATCTTTAAATCTTCCCCTTCGACGGAATCCGCAATGACTTCTTCTATCACGTTTCCTACTTCTGGAGAGTTGCCGTTGATTTCGATTTCATTGTCTTCTTTTGTAATCAATCGTACGACATTATTACGGTTTTCTTTCGCTAATAGAGAAGCGCGATCCACTGACTGCAGCAATTCCTTCGTGCCAATTTTGACGATCGTTTTACTTTGTTCAGGGATCAGGCGAGACGTTTCTGGATAATTGCCATCAAGTAAGCGCGACAAGAAATATAAGTGCTTCGTACGGAATAACACTTGGTTCTCCGTCACACTAATATCGATCTTGTCCTGAGAATCATCCAGAATCTTATTTAATTCCGTTAAGCTCTTACCAGGAATAACGATCGACGGCAATTCCAAGCGTTCTTCTGACTCCCCAAGCGGAATTTGACGGGAAGCTAAACGGTGGCTGTCCGTCGCCACAAAATGAAGCACGCCTGCCTCAATTCGAACGTTTACCCCAGTTAGAATCGGACGGGTTTCAGAAGTGGACACAGCAAATACCGTCTGCCTGATTAAATTTTTCAGTAAATCAATCGGCAGCTCAAAGCTGTCCTCCGTATGTAATTGAGGAAGCTGAGGGTACTCTTCTGGATCCTGGCCATTTAGATGGAATTCTGCGCTTCCTGACCGAATCGTGACGTTTCTATGATTATCACTTTCTATTTCTACGGTTTTCTGAGGTAGTTTACGAACAATGTCCGGGAAATATTTAGCCTGAAGTACAACACTGCCAGGTTCAATATTCTCCACATAGACAATACCGTCTTCTTCTTCAGGGATAAAGGATTCAATAGAGATATCCGAATCACTTCCTGTCAGCTTTACCCCGTTCTGTGAAGCTTCCAGTTTCATTCCAGTCAATATTGGAATCGTAGTTCTTGATGAGATGGCTTTCATGACATCTTGGACGCTGTCCATCAATTGGTCGCGTTGAATGATAAATTTCATAAATACACTCCTCCTACTGAGCATATATTACTTATATTTTTGTATTATAAAACCGTAATAGTAATAGTATGGGCTGTGGATTTGTGGATAACCGGATTGAACGTAATCACTGTATGGTTATCCACATGTGAATAACCTGTTGATGTACGTGGTCCGGTTATACACACTATCCAGATTAATGAGATTTTAATTGTTCCGTAATTTCATCCAATTCTCTTTGCAGCTGCTGATCCGCAGCAATCATTTTAGAAATTTTTTCATGGGCATGTATAACAGTAGTGTGATCGCGCCCTCCAAATTCTTCTCCGATCTTAGGCAGAGAATAGTCGGTAAGCTCTCTCGTTAGATACATCGCAATTTGTCTTGGAAAAGCGATCGATTTCGTTCGTTTCTTAGCTGGAAAGTCTTCCAGACGGACATTGTATTTCTCGCCTACCATTTCCTGAATCGCCTCGATAGTAATGACCCGGGGCTTGGAGCTTGGAATGATATCTTTCAAGGCCTCTGCCGCAAGCGAAGCATTGATGTCGCGATTGATTAACGAAGAATAGGCAACCACACGAATGAGAGCCCCCTCCAGTTCGCGAATGTTTGTATCAATTTGATTCGCAATATAAAGCATCACTTCATTCGGGATATCAAGGCCCTCTGCCTTCGCTTTCTTACGCAGAATGGCAATCCTTGTCTCCAGATCCGGCGGAGTAATATCAGTGATCAGCCCCCACTCAAACCGGGATCTAAGCCTGTCTTCAAGCGTTGGTATTTCCTTAGGCGGACGGTCACTGGAAATCACGATTTGTTTACTTTCTTCATGAAGCGTATTAAATGTATGGAAGAATTCCTCCTGGGTTTGTTCTTTCCCGGCAAGGAATTGAATATCATCAATTAAAAGCACGTCCACACTGCGGTATTTATTGCGAAAATTAACCGCTTTGTTATCCCGGATCGAATTAATAAATTCATTCGTAAATTTTTCAGAAGACAAATAAACCACTTTAGCATTCGGGTTATGATCTAATACATAATGGCCAATCGCGTGCATTAAGTGGGTCTTTCCAAGGCCGACTCCTCCGTAGATAAACAGTGGATTGTAAGCTTTAGCAGGTGCTTCTGCAACGGCAAGGGAGGCAGCATGAGCAAATCGGTTCCCTGAGCCAATAACAAAGGTATCAAAGGTATACTTTGAGTTCAGCATGCTCTGCGGTGATTCCTCATTACCGTTATTTTTCACGTCGGGTACTTTTTTAGAAGACAGTTTCACATCTTCAAGCGACTGATCTTTCGACTCGGGAATAATAAATTTAGTCTCAAGCTCAACACCGGTCACTTCATTTAACGTCTCCGTTATTAAGCCTTCATACTGGTTCTCCAGCCAGTCTCTGGCAAATTCATTTGGTGCGACAATGGTTAACGTGCTTTCCGTTAAGGAATCGGCTTTGGTAGCTTTTAACCATGTTTCAAAACTGGGTTTGCTGATTTTCTCTTTGATCTTCTCCAAGGTATTGTCCCAAAGTTCGTGGATGTTCTCCAAATTGTTTCACCCCTTTCACTATCAATGGAAAACAAAAAAGCCTTTCGTTCTCTTTTTCGAACGACGCGAAGGGATCGAAAGGCGATTGTATAAGGTTTGTATAAAGTTGTCGATAGAAAAACTTCTGAACGTATGTGGATAGAAAAGATTTGATTTCATAGGATTATAGAATGTTATTTTCATTATCCACACCCTTGTGTATAAACGCATAAACAAGCGTGTTAATAACTGTCCACACGTTATCCACAATCTGTGTATAAGATTTTTTGGCAGCAGAAGTAATTCTCGGTTAAGCACAAATATAATACCAGATAAAAGCTAGCGTTGCAATGGTTCTGGCTAACTTATCCACAATCCCAACAGCTTGTAGACAGATTCTGTCCACAACACTATATTTTGTGATTAGCTTGTCGATATTTGGTGTGGATAGTCGTTTCCGGTCGAAAAAATTATACACAGGGCCTGTGAATGTTCGCTGAATCACTCTTCCTTTTATAACGTGTAGGCTGATTATTTTCAAGTTGTTATGTAACAGTTTCTGTTATATAACTGTTTGCAGATTGAAGAAAAATCAGCTAGAATCATTAAAGTACCCGTTGACAGTTTTGGCGGTCTTGATTATAATTATCGGGACTGCCTTTTAGATGTTAGTTTTGGAATTAATGCAGGAGGTGTATATATAATGAAACGTACATTTCAACCAAATACTCGTAAGCGTAAGAAAGTACATGGTTTCCGTACGCGTATGAGCACTAAGAACGGACGTAAAGTCCTTGCTCGTCGTCGCCAAAAAGGAAGAAAAGTTTTATCAGCATAGGCCACTGAACACTATCAGTGGTCTTTTTTTCTAATTAAAGAGAAAGAAGCAGAGGAGATCTGCTGGTCTATTTACGGAGGGGCGCAATTCCATGAAGAAAGCTTACCGAATTAAAAAAAATAAAGAATTCCAACAAGTATTTCAGCATGGTCAGTCTTTCGCGAATCGGCAGCTCGTCCTCTATTACTTAAGGAAGAAGGACCAGGCTCATTTTCGAATAGGATTATCGGTCAGTAAAAAGATTGGTCCGGCCGTGGTTCGTAATCAAGTGAAACGATATTTGAGACAGGCTTTTCATGAACTGGAAGAAGAAATTAAATTTCCATGTGATTTTGTTATTATTGCAAGAAAACCGACGAATCAAATGGAATTTCATGAAATAAAGAAGAGTTTAACTCATGTCCTTTCACGGTCTAAGCTGCTAATGAAAAGATCATGAACTTAATCCATATATTATATAGAATTATAAAGTGAAATAATGCTACACTGTTGGATAGAAATAGCTAGATGTGAATCGATAAGGAGGAAGGGATTTTGCGTAACAAGATTTTAGCGCTGCTTGTGTTTACAGGCGTGCTTACGTTCTTATCCGGGTGTTCCCAGGTTAATCAGGATATTACCGCGGATAGTACGGGTTTCTGGAGTGAATATATTGTATATCCATTATCACAAACCCTTATGTTTTTCGCTGACTTACTAGGAAATAGCTATGGTTTAGCTATTATCGTCGTTACTATTATTATTCGTGTGATTCTGCTGCCATTAAATATCAAGCAGCTGAGAAGTTCAAAAGCTATGCAGGATATTCAGCCGCAGCTGAAAGAATTGAAAGCAAAATACAGTTCTAAAGATGCTCAAACCCAGCAGAAACTGCAAAAAGAAACGATGGAGCTTTTCCAATCCAATGGGGTTAACCCATTAGCTGGCTGTTTACCAATCGTTGTGCAAATGCCAGTTCTTATAGGTTTCTATCATGCGATTATGAGGACCCATGAGATTCAGGCGCACAGTTTTCTATGGCTTCAGCTTGGAGAGTCCGATCCTTTCTTAGCCATTCTGACCGCAGGAACCACCTTCCTGCAGCAGAAATTGATGCTTGCCGGCGGAGCGGCGGGCCAAAACCCGCAAATGCAGATGATGCTTTACATTATGCCGCTGATGATCGGTACTTTTGCTTTCTTTTTCCCATCAGCGCTGGCATTATACTGGATCGTTGGTAACTGTGTCATGATCGCGCAAACGATCTTTATTCGTAAGCCAATGATGAAAGATGCGACAGGAGGAACTGAAAAGTGAAGCAGATGACTGCTACTGGAACTACTGTTGAAGAAGCGGTCCAATCAGCACTAGAGCAATTACAAACATCAAGGGACCAAGTAAATGTGGATGTCATTGATGAGGGTAAAAAAGGGTTTTTAGGATTTGGTTCAAAACCGGCTATTGTTAAAGTCTCCATTCTGAAAGATCCTGTGCAGGATGCCGAATTATTCATCGCAGAAGTAGCAGAAAAAATGGGGGCTCCTGTTGAAACGAAAACAGAAGTTCATAACCGTGATATTTCTATTGATTTAGCAGGAGAGAAAATTGCTTTACTTATAGGGAAACGCGGCCAAACCTTAAATTCACTGCAATATCTTGTTCAGCTCGTCGTAAATCGGGAATCGGATCAGTTTTACACCGTTCTTCTCGATGCGGAGGGTTATCGGGACAGGCGTAAAGAAACGCTGGAAACTTTGGCTGAACGTTTAGCGGAGAAGGCTGTTCGGACAGGCAAAGCGGTGAAGCTTGAACCGATGCCGTCCTACGAAAGAAAAATTATTCATACGGCATTGCAAGATCATCATAAAGTAAAAACGGACTCAAATGGCAATGATCCTAAGCGTCATGTTGTGATTGAGCCGAGATAATGGTTTACGATTTATACTTCTGTCAAAGT
Source organism: Halobacillus rhizosphaerae (assembly GCF_046719735.1). NCBI lineage: Bacteria > Bacillati > Bacillota > Bacilli > Caryophanales > Bacillaceae > Halobacillus > Halobacillus rhizosphaerae. Next base: position 38,174 of record NZ_JAUTWQ010000026.1, on the reverse strand, counting down.
GATTTGGCAGGAGTATTTTTTGTTGATTCGAGAAGGGTTATTTTCTTTTAACAAGGTTTAAGAGGTCGAATAACTCGCTATTCCTGGCTCTAATGAGGCATCATTCTCGGTACCGTGCCGAACGGGCGAAAAGGGTCCAGGAAAATCGACTCGCTTTCCGCGGGGCAGGACGGGAAGCCTCCTCGTTTTTTCAAAACTGCGGGGTCTCCCCTGTCTGCACGTCCCGCAGGAGTCTCGCCGTTTTCCTTCCCCCTTCTCAAATTGTGGGGTTCGGAACCACCTAGAAGAGCATTGCTTTTTCAACTCTATTATGGAAAACAGAGTTCTAATGAATTATCTCTATCACCTTTAAAAACAAATAAGAGAAGAATGTGGAGCCTCCATTGCAACAAAGAACTTTCCCGCGCCATTCAGGCAGCGGGAAGATTTTTTCACCGATTGGGTTATTGACGGAACTTGCTGGAAGGATAAAATAAACGACAACTTCTGATAATGAAATGAGAGAGAAGCATTAAATGATCTTCGTATAGCCGTTCATTTTTAAAAATTACAAGGCGGCAGGTAAACAGTGAGACTCCCGCGGGAGAAGGAGCTAGGCGAGACCCCACAGGGATTGATAACGACCGAGGAGGCTTGCCAGTTCCCCCGCAGGAAAGCGAGTTGTTTCCTCGCCGCCCTAACTCTTTTTTGGCTGCGGCCTTAAATGACATCGATTCTTGGCAAATAAGTTTGCTTTTACTTATAGATTTCATTTAAAGAAGGAATAAGTAGTTATACACATGTGGATAATGTTTTCTAAGATAAACTTTAAAAATATCTGTTGATATCTTTTCAAAACACCCGGATGTGTGGTAATCTATTAAGTTAGTGACTACTGAAATTTATTACTGTGGATAAATATAAATATAAACGATGAAAGAAGGAGGTGGCGTGTGTGGAAACTGATACAATAACGGCCATTTCAACGCCAATGGGAGAAGGAGCCATTGCGATCGTTCGATTAAGTGGACCAGAAGCGGTTGCCATTTCAGACCGTTTATTTCGCGGGAAAGATTTAAACCTTGTTGATTCGCACACTATGCATTATGGAAAAATAATTGATCCCGACACTGGGGAAATGGCGGAGGAAGTGATGGTTTCCATCATGCGGGCTCCTAAGACTTTTACCAGAGAAGATATTGTAGAAATCAACTGCCACGGCGGACTGGTTTCTGTGAATCGTGTCCTGGAGATCGTGCTCGAAACCGGTGCTCGCTTAGCGGAACCAGGTGAATTTACGAAGCGTGCTTTCTTAAACGGCAGAATTGATTTATCACAGGCAGAAGCAGTGATGGATTTAATCCGGGCCAAGACGGACCGGGCGATGAATGTCGCCTTAAAGCAAATGGACGGTCGTCTGTCTCATCTGATTCAGGATTTACGACAAAAGCTGCTTGAGACGCTCGCACACGTGGAAGTAAACATTGACTATCCTGAATACGACGATGTGGAAGAAATGTCCCACGAGATGATGAAAGAGAAAACGGATGAAGTTCATCGTGAGGTTACGAAGCTGTTAGAAACCGCTCGTCAGGGGAAAATTTTAAGAGAAGGATTAGCAACCGCGATTATCGGCCGGCCGAACGTGGGGAAATCTTCGCTTATGAACGCTCTTGTTCATGAGAATAAAGCAATTGTTACAGAAATCCCTGGAACAACTCGGGATGTCATTGAGGAATACGTCAATGTCCGCGGCGTTCCGCTCCGGTTAGTGGACACAGCGGGAATTCGTGAAACGGAAGATATCGTGGAGCGGATCGGTGTCGAACGCTCCAGACAAGTATTGAAAGAAGCAGACCTCATCCTGCTTGTGTTAAACTATGGAGATGAGCTGACAGAAGAAGATGAAAAACTTTTTGAAGCGATTGATGACATGAATGTGATTGTCATTGTTAATAAAACGGATTTAGAACAGCGACTTGATATAGATAGGGTCAAAGCATTAACGGCTGAACATCCAGTGATTACCACAGCCTTGATCCGTGAAGAAGGAATTGACCAGTTAGAACATGCGATTGCCGATACGTTCTTTGAAGGTGAGCTTGACGCAGGCGATATGACGTATGTGTCCAACGTACGCCATGTCCAGCTTCTCAAGCAGGCGAAAGAAGCTCTTGAGGATGCTCAGAACGGGATGGAAATGGGTGTTCCCTTGGATGTTGTCCAAATTGATGTCACAAGAACGTGGGAAATTCTTGGGGAAATCATAGGAGAAGCCGTCCACGAAAGTCTCATTGATCAGCTGTTCTCGCAATTTTGCTTAGGGAAATAATATCAGCGAAGGAGAGACAAACCAAATGACTTATGATGCAGGGCATTATGATGTAATTGTAATTGGTGCCGGTCATGCGGGGGTTGAAGCAGCATTGGCCTCTGCCAGAAGGGGCGCAAAGACGCTCATGCTTACACTCAACCTTGATATGGTTGCGTTTATGCCGTGTAACCCGTCCATCGGCGGACCGGCAAAAGGAATTGTTGTACGGGAAATTGACGCTTTAGGCGGAGCTATGGGGAAAGTTATCGATAAAACCCATATTCAAATGCGTCTGCTTAATACGAGAAAAGGACCGGCGGTAAGAGCGCTGCGTGCGCAGGCCGACAAACCTCTTTATATTAAAGAAATGAAACGTGTATTAGAGAATCAGGAAAACCTTACGCTTCGTCAGGGTATGGTTGAACGACTGATGGTAGAGGATAACCAAATCAAAGGAGTGGTTACGGAAACGAAGGCAGCTTATTATGCGCCTACTGTTATTGTGACGACAGGGACCTTTATGCGCGGAAAAGTCATTATCGGCGACCTCGCTTATGAGAGTGGTCCTAATAACCAGCGGACTTCCGTCTCCTTATCCGAACACCTGGAAGAGCTAGGGATTGATATGGTTCGGTTTAAGACAGGCACGCCAATGCGCGTGAACAGCCATACCATCGACTATTCCAAAACCGAAATTCAGCCTGGAGAAGAGGAACCACGCTCTTTTTCTTATGAAACAACTGAATTTATTACAGACCAGGTTCCTTGCTGGTTAACGTATACGAATGAGGAAACTCACCGCATTATTAATGAAAATCTCGGGCTTTCTGCAATGTATTCTGGCATGATTAAAGGGACTGGACCGCGTTATTGTCCGTCTATCGAAGACAAAATCGTTCGTTTCCATGATAAACCGCGCCACCAAATCTTTTTGGAGCCAGAAGGAAGAGATACAGAAGAGGTGTATGTGCAAGGATTATCCACTTCGCTTCCTGAATTTGTCCAAAATGAAATGATGAAAACCGTGCCGGGGCTGGAAAATGCGGAAATCATGCGCGCAGGCTATGCGATCGAATATGATTCCGTGGTGCCAACGCAGCTATGGCCGACGCTAGAAACGAAGCAAATCAGCGGTCTGTTCACGGCCGGACAAATTAATGGCACATCCGGGTACGAAGAAGCGGCAGGACAGGGACTTATGGCAGGAATTAACGCTGCAGCCAAAGCTCTCGATCTAGAAACTTTAATTCTGGACAGGTCTCAAGGGTATATTGGCGTTATGATTGATGATCTCGTGACTAAAGGAACCGGTGAACCGTATCGTCTGCTGACGTCTCGCGCGGAGTTTCGGTTATTACTACGTCATGATAATGCAGATTTACGCTTGCTCGAAATCGGTCATGAGCTAGGACTCGTTCCCACCGAACGCTACGAACGCTTCCTGGAAAAGAAACAACATATTGAAGTAGAGAAGAATCGTTTAGAAAATCTTATTATTAAAAATACCGATGATGTTCAGGAAATTGTAGAGGAAGCTGGCGGCTCTCATCTTAAAGATGCGGTGCGAGCTACCGATCTTCTTAAACGTCCAGAAATGAACTATCACCATATTGAACGAATTTCACCAAGTGATGTACCGCTCACAGAAGATATTAAAGAGCAGGTCGAAATTCAGGTGAAATACTATGGCTATATTAAAAAAGCACTAGAGCAAATTGATCGGATGAAGAAAATGGATTCCAAATCGATCCCTGAGAATATCGACTATGATGACATTAACGGACTCGCTACAGAGGCAAGAGACCGGCTGAAAGAAGTTCGTCCGCTTTCTGTCGGACAGGCTTCCCGCGTCTCTGGTGTGAACCCTGCGGATGTTTCCATTTTACTTGTCTATATTGAACAAGGAAAAATCGCCCGAGTTTCCGGGGAATAAAGAAAGGATGGACTCATGGATACAAACACCTTTCTACAAGCTTTAAAAGAACAAGGTATTGAACTAAGTGAGAAGCAGCAGCACCAGTTTCAGCAATACTTCAACATTCTAGTAGAATGGAATGAAAAGATGAATCTCACAGCAATTACGGATCTGGAAGGGGTATATTTGAAACACTTTTATGATTCGTTAACCGCTGCCTTTTACTATGACTTTTCCAAGCCGCTGCGGATCTGTGATGTCGGGGCGGGCGCCGGCTTTCCTAGTCTGCCTTTGAAAATCGTATTTCCGCAACTGAAGGTCACGATTGTTGATTCGTTAAAAAAGCGGATCACTTTTCTGAACCACTTAGCCCACGAGCTTGAACTCGATGAGGTTGCTTTCTATCACGATCGTGCGGAGAATTTCGGAAAAAATGCCAAGTTTCGCGAAAGCTATGATTTAGTCATGGCAAGAGCAGTTGCCCGCATGTCCGTTTTAAGTGAACTTTGCTTACCCTTAACCGTAAAAGGAGGGCATTTCATGGCCATGAAAGGTCCTCATCTACAGGATGAAATGGAAGAGGCAAATCTAGCACTTCAGACGGTTGGAGGCGAGGTTGAGGATATTCACACGTTTGAACTGCCTGAAGAAGGCGGCGAGCGTAATATTGCCTTGGTAGAAAAGCGCAGAAAAACTCCTAAGAAATACCCGCGTAAAGCGGGAACACCGAATAAAGCGCCGATTCAATAATACAAACGAACAGGAAGTCATTAGAAACCCGAACCAAAGAAATCAATGGTTCGGGTTTTCTGCGTGTTAAGGGGAGCAAAAAGCCGGACTAAGTCTCTGTTAAAGGATATAATTTCCTATTTATCTTAATTATGATAATTTAGAAGAAGGTTAATCATATATCAATCGTGAGGTGAAAGGTTATCGGTTCCAGAGTGATGCATTTAATTGCTGCCTATCAAATTGCCAAGGCCTATTCGATCGATCGGAAAACCGAAATGCTTGCAGGAGCTTTAGCCCCGGACGCTGTTTCTTCTAAAGACACGACTCATTATTACATAGGCAACCATGAGGATTATTCAAGAACGATGGATTTACAGCGTTTTGTTACGGATCATAAAGAGGAGCTCAGTTCGCCTTTTTGGTTAGGCTATTATTCACATTTAATTGCTGACCAAATATGGCTGCAGGGTTTCTACTTTGCCTGGTTGAGAAATCGTATGAAAAATGATCCGCAATTTTATACCGTTTACCATGAAGATTTTCGTTTGCTGAATGGGAAATTACTGAAGCATTTTGGATTAAAGGAAGAGCTTGAGGCAAGCTTGAAAGCCTTCTGTTCCTTTCCAGAAATAAGTGAGATGAACAAAGCGGACTTTAGTAGCTTTCTCGACTCTGCCCTAGAGGATTTACACTACAGTCAGGAGGATCTTAACGCGCCTCTTCAGGTATTTACGATGCCGCAAATCATTGGGTATATCTGTACGAGTGTGGATAAAAGTCTCGTGTTGATGAATCGCTTGTCAGGATTAGAAGGAGGACGCTTATGAAGATCGTCGTATTAGCAGACACCCATTTCCCGAAAAAAGGCAGCAATCTTCCTTCACGACTATTAGAAGAGCTGCCTGGCGCAGACTTAATCATTCATGCAGGGGATTGGCAGACACCTGCGCTTTATGAGGAATTAGCCGGTTACGCACCTGTAAAAGGAGTGTATGGAAACGTCGATGGAGATGACATCAAGGCACTGGTCCCTTTTCAGCAAATTCTTGAAATAGAAGGAAAGCGCATCGGTCTGGTTCACGGCCATGGAGAAAAGAAAACCACGGAGAAACGTGTGGTCGAAGCCTTTTCAGAAGATCAAGTCGATCTGATTATTTTCGGTCACTCTCACCTGCCGCTCTTGCGTTATGTCAAAAAGGTGATGATTTTCAACCCTGGATCTGTCACAGATAAGCGGAAACTCCCCTATTATTCTTTCGGTATTTTACATGTCAATGAAGAAATTGAAGCTCGCCATATATTCTTTACTTAAGGTAAGTGAAAAAAATTTTTATCGCTTATCACTATACAAGAAAGGAATTTTAGTGTTAAAGTCGAAGTAGTTAAGAGAACGCTTTCTTATTAGTGTTTTAAATATGAGAGAAAAAGGGGATTTTTATGAGTCAGAATCTATTTAATTTGGATGGAAAAGTAGCAGCTATTACAGGAGCCACGAGAGGGATTGGGCGCTCTGTCGCCTTGGCTTTGGCAGAAGCCGGAGCAGATATCGCTCTTCTTCAAAGGAATCCAGATCAATTAGATGTGAAGAATGAAATCGAAGAGCTTGGCCGCACGTGTCACATCATTCCTTGTGATCTCAACCAATTAGAACAGGTGAAGGAAGCGGTTCCGTCCGTTGTTTCCTCGTTCGGAAAGATTGATATTCTAGTCAACTGTGCCGGTATCCAGCGTCGTTCGCCTTCGGTTGATTTTCCGGAAGAAGACTGGGACGACGTAATTAATGTGAACTTAAAAACCGTTTGGCTTCTTTGTCAGCAAGCGGGTCGCTATATGGTTCCTCAAAAAAGCGGAAAAATCATTAACTTTGCTTCTCTCTTATCCTACCAGGGCGGCATCACGGTGCCTGCTTATGCAGCGTCCAAAGGCGGTGTATCTCAATTAACGAAAGCCCTGTCCAATGAATGGGCGCAGCACCATGTGAATGTGAATGCGATTGTGCCAGGATATGTGGCAACAGATATGAATACGGCACTGATTAATGATGAGAATCGTAATCAGCAGATTCTTGACCGCATTCCTGCCGGAGATTGGGGAAAACCTGAAGACTTTAAAGGAACGGCCGTGTTCCTTGCTTCAGATGCTTCTAACTATGTTCACGGTCATCAATTAGCTGTTGATGGCGGCTGGTTAGGTAGATAATTAGAAAAAAATAAAGAGTCGGCGACAAAATAGTAGACACCTGAAAAACCCGAACCCTGTCATTTACATGGGTTCGGGTTTTTTGCTGTGGAACCTATTTTTGTCCCGGCTGCTTTTTTGACAGGTTGGACAATAGTAGCACCGTCTTGAACCTGCGCGGAATTTGATAATTTCTGTACCGTCGATCCGACAAGGCAGCCCTTCGCGATTAAATACCCAATGACGATATTCATTCCGTTTGGCTCCCTGCGCTTTTAGCTCCCGGGCTAACTGAAGATCGTTGGTAATTCCTTTATTTCGGTAGGATCGCCACGTCAATTCCATGCACGCTTTAGCAGCATCGTGTAATTGCTCTCTACTGCAGTCTGCCGGTCGCAGATCTGGGTGTATCTGAGCGGCAAATAGAATTTCACTTCTTAAATAGTTGCCGATTCCGGCAATGAAGGATTGATCCAGCAGAAGTATGCTCCATTTTCGATTGGTGAATGCCCTGCTTGTAAAGCGCTCCACGAGTTTCTGCTCAGAGATGGGTTCATTGAGAAGGTCTGGACCTGTTTTTGAAATAAACGGATGTTCAGGTACTTCTTCGTTTTTTAATACTTCAATATCAGAGGCACTGTAAAGCAGAGCCGACTTCTCTTCATTGTGAATCGCAAGCCGAAGCTGCCGGTTCGTTTTAGGATAGTTATAGGCATTTCTGACATACCATTTTCCGTATAGCTGATTGTGAGAATAAAGCGTATAGCCATTATCGAATCGAATCAGCATGGCTTTCCCCTTCGTTTCGACTTTCTTAATAGATGATCCTTTAAAGAAGGGTTCATAATCCTTCAGATAAGGAAAGGCAAAAGAGATCTCCAAAACTGGCCGATGGAGCAAGGCGTTTTCCAGTTCATCTGCCGCTCTTCGTATTTCGGGACCTTCCGGCATACCCATTCCTCCTCTCTTCACTCTGCTGATTTCAGTCTAACGTAAAGATGGGAAGAATGGGAGAGGAATACTTCGTACAATTATTCTAAGAAATCAATTTCTATACTTTTTATGATTATTCTCCTTAAAATAAATGACTATCTTTACCAGTTTATAGCTTTTTAACTCTATGATTACCAAATGCTTAGCTAAACACCTTTCATCCCTGTGTAATTAGACTCACCTAACATATATTATCTCGGTATAATATATTGAAATATCTTTTTCTGTAAAAATGATAGTTTAAATATGGAAGTTATAAGGAATTAACGGTAATACCTTTTTTTAAACAACGTAGGTTTGATTAGGGGCAAATGGAAAATTATCAGGCTGTTAAATTTACGTGATTATGGTCAGGTTAGGTCTTTAATTGCGTATAAAATTTCGCAGTATCATTTATGTTTAGGAGGGAGATCATGAGATTTGCAGGAATAGGTTTAGTTATGCTGGCCGCTATATGCTGGGGGGTAAGCGGAGGCATTGCCGATATTTTAATGAGTAAGGGCTGGGACCCTATTGTAATTTCCCTATACCGTGGTGCGGTTGGCTTTTTTTGTTTTCTCGTATGGTTTCTCTTTCGTTTTAAACAAAACTGGAGTTTCTCTCCTCGGTTATACAAATGGTCTTTACTTGCCGGGGTGGGTGTTGCAGGAAATTTCACTTTTTATTTTCTCAGTATTCAATCTGCCAGTATTGCGGTGGCCGCTACTTTAATGTATTCCGCCCCTGTATTCGTTCTTCTATTCTCTTTTTTATTACGAATAGAGCGGTCAACTTGGTTTAAATGGGGATGTATCGCTGGTGTGCTTATAGGAATTATCCTGCTTACAGGTGCCTACAATATGGATTCTATTACGGTGAGTTTTCTAGGAGCTGCTTCAGGACTTGCTGCCGGACTCTCCTATGCCTTGTTTATATTCGGGTTTAAAAATGCATCTGAGATCGGAAAGCCACAGACAACTTTAACCATCGCCTTTTTTGCATTTTGTATCATCCTTCTTGTTTTTGCGGATAAGGGTCAAACGGCAGCTGCGTTGACTTCCAGCGATGCAGGATGGTTTATTCTCTTAGGGATCTTAGGTGCTGGGATTTCGTTTATTCTGTATTTCATTGGTATCCGCCGGACGGCTCCTACGACGGCTTCGATGGTTGCGATGGTAGAGCCCGTAACAGCTTCATTATTCGGTGTTCTGGTTATCGGAGACTCTATGACAATGATTCAACTACTTGGTATGGTACTCATCCTGGTTACCGTTACTGTACTGAGTGTAAAGCAGTCCGACTAAGTAAATTTTACTTCATTCAATAAATCGTTCGTTAACGGCATAAAAAAAACGCCTTCGCAATGAAGGCGTTTTTTACTGGTTTTACAAAAATAATTAACTTGAAGTGTATAGACCGCCATTAATGTGAATGAATTGTCCCGTAATATAACTGGAGTCATCTGAGGCAAGCAGTACGTAGCTTCCTGCATGTTCCACAGGCTGACCAGGACGTCCCATTGGAGTGTTGGTTCCAAATTCTTTGACTTTATCTTCTGGGAAAGTAGAAGGAATCAGCGGTGTCCAGATCGGACCTGGTGCTACTCCATTTACACGAATGCCTTTACTCACCAGTTGTTTAGCCATGGATCTCGTAAAGGCAACGACAGCTCCTTTTGTGGCTGTATAATCCACCAGTTCCGGATTTCCGGTATAAGGATTAATGGAGGCAGTATTGATGATCGCACTTCCCTCTTTCAAATGAGGGATTGCTGCTTTCGTTAAGTGGAACATGGAAAAAATATTCGTCCGAAACGTTTGCTCCAGCTGTTCGGTAGAAATGTTGAGTAAATCATCCGTTGGGTGCTGCTCGGCCGCATTGTTCACTAAAATGTCCAGTTTGCCCAGTTCATTGACTGTTCGTTCTACGGCCTGCTTACAGACCGTTTCATCCCCGACATCTCCTGGAATTAAAATGGCACGGCGTCCTTCGGCTTCAATTTTCGCTTTCGTGTATTCGGCATCCTCGTGTTCCTCTAAATAGGAGATCGCCACGTCAGCTCCTTCTTTTGCATAACTGATTGCTACTGAACGTCCAATGCCGCTGTCACCGCCGGTAATGAGGGCAACTTTTCCTTGTAGTTTATTTCCGCTTTTATAGTCTTCATCCGCTTGGAGCGGCTTAGGGTTCATCTCTTGTTCTTGACCGGGCTGTCTGGATTGTTCCTGTCCTGGCTGGCCTTGGGTTTGTCGATTCATACGATCCATTTGATGAATCCTCCTTTTTTAATTGGTACTTTTTACAAGATGTTATGATTGATTCCACGTATGGACGAATTCAAACTCATTTTTCTAAAAAAGAGGATGAATTACCCTCCTGGTTGGGAAAAGAGCCTAAGCTCTATGACTATGCTGTGAGGGGGTTATCTTTAAATGAAAAAGCAGAGAATCAGGTATCGATTCTCTGCTTTGCAGTCATTTTATTCTTTTGATTAGAATTCTGCCGTAATAGGCAGCATAAACGGTTTCAAGGGCTTTAGAAATTTCCCCCTCACCATAAGGTCACTGCCCCGGTGAAAAACTTCCGGTTCGAACGGATGGTTGAGCCGATCAGGAGTAAAGAATACGTGGACTTCCTGAAAAGGCACAGGGATCAGATCACAAATTTGCGCTAAGTCCGGCATATGCGCCCCGGCACAATCATAAATTTCCAGGCAATCTTCTATTACATGGAAAAGTATCAGAATGTCTAAGTCACTCGAATAATATAAATGCGAGGCTAATTCGGAATTCATCAAGTTTAAATAAAAGGCCGAACGGTAAGTGAGCGCTGTCATTTGGTGGGAGCTTGGCTCGTTTTCTTTAAGTAAACGATACACAAGCTTCGCATCCTCATCCTTAGCTAAGTCCAGCTTTTTGAGCGGGAGCGGTTGGGCAGGTTTGTGGAGATAACGGGTTTTAAAATAGTGCTGAGTCACGGTTTGAAAACCATAGGGAGTGTAGAGCTCTGGATTGGATGTGTAGAGAAAACTGCGTTCATATCGCTCATCGATATGCTCCAGCAATAGCTTGAACAGCGACTTCATGAGCCCTTGATCTCTGTACTCAGGATGTGTCATAAACGATTGTATGCCCGCACTTTGATATATTTTTCCTTCCATAATCAGTGGCATATCGAAACACGATACGTTCGATATGGCGAGATTGTCGACGAGGTAAGTAAAAGGCTGATAGGTGTGATCCCAGAATCCCTGGTCATAGAATCGGCGGAATTCTGCGGCGGGGATACCGAACACTTCTTCAAATAACGGATAAAGACGTTCGCGCTGAACATCAACATGGGAATAACCCGTATCAAATGTAAGTACCTTCATCTGAACCCTCCTAAAATAAACAATGCGAATGTTCTGACATCTTTTGATTTAATTAAATTATACTATTTTTCTCAGGGAAAAAATAGAGGAAATAAACAGCGAAAAATGTAAGGATTTAGTGGTAAAATAGAGGATAAATATGGAATTTATTGTCGAATGACAAGGGGGAAGAAAGTTGATTAAGTTAGAGAACGTAAAAAAAGAAGAGGAAGGCCTCCTCCACAATCTCATGCAGTTTTATATTTACGAGTTTAGTCGGTATAAACCGTCGATTACTTTAGAGCCTGAAGGAACCTATCTTCCGTTTGATTTGAACAAATATTGGAACGATCCCGCTTTCCAAGCCTTCTTTATTACGTATGAGACAGAGCTTGCTGGATTTGCTCTTGTGGAAAACGAACCAGCGGTGAAGACGATTCAGGAATTTTTTATTATGGCTAAATACAGCGGCCGCGGATTTGGAAAAGAAGCCGCTGCCATGCTGTTTAACTTGTATCCTGGCCATTGGACTCTTTCCCAAATTGAAGCGAATTATCCTGCCCAGGCGTTCTGGAGAAAGCTAATTCACCGGCTTACGAATGGAAAGATGGTGGAGCGGTATGATGAAGATAGGAATTCGATTCAGGAGTTTCACACCGATTCTTTTGTAAAATAAGCGGAAAACCCGAACTCAAATTCGAAATGAGTTCGGGTTTTTCGTTTTGTCCCATGGTTTAGGTGAAATATTCGAGGCGGGCTTCAGGAAAGTATGTTTCAATATACTCCCCCAGCGTACGCTGAATATCCTGCTGTTCATCTTTAGGGTACACATACTTGCCAATTCCATAGCGTCCCCATTTGTACATTCTTCTTTCCTCATCCATCTCAAGCTTTGTCATAGGATAGTTTTTCTGAATGACACGCTTCGCCGGCTTCGTAAAACGGTGTTGAATCAGTTCAAAGGTAAGATCCTTTTTTGCATAAGCGGGAAGCTTTTCGTGAAGCTGTTCAAAGAGCTCCTTGTACCCTTCTCTCCACTCGTCGTATAAGTAAATCGGAGCGATAATAAATCCCAGCGGATAGCCTGAAGCAGCCACTTTTACAGCGGCCTCAATACGCTCTTTTAATCTCGATGTACCGGGTTCGAGAAATTTAATGACATAATCGGCGTTCATGCTGAATCGAAATCGAGTCCGGCCGTTATGCTCAGCGTCTAACAAATGGTCAACGTGAGCAAACTTAGTCACAAATCGCAATTTTCCATGCTCGGATTTCCCGAAATATTCAATCGCATGCTTCAGGGAATGAGTAAGGTGGTCGATTCCCACTATATCGGATGTGCAAGAAGCTTCAAACCGGGTTTCTTCTGGGGAACGCTCCTGCATATACTGCTCGGCAGCATCAAAGATTTCGTCGAGGTTAACGTACGTACGAATGTACGGTTTGCTCCCCATCGTCGTCTGCAGGTAGCAGTAATGGCAGTGCCCCATGCATCCGGTAGCAAAGGGAATCGCATATTCGGCCGATGGCTTTGACGTATCGAATTTCAACGTTTTTCGAACGCCTACCACAAGAGTTGATTTGGCCACTCGATATTTTTGAAAATCATTTTCTCCCGGCAGGTTTCGCACTTGGTTGTGAGAGGTGGTTTCGCGAATCTCGATCCCCATATTCTCGAACTTTTCTTTTAATTCTCTCCCCAATGGATACTCTAAAGCACGGGGTTCAATATAAACGAGTTGAGGTACGAAAGGTTTTACCACTGCGGTCCCTCCATATCAAAGCTGCCGAAGACTTCTTCATAAGCACGCATCGCTTCCCCTTGAGAGGCATAAACAGCGATTTCAGAATCCAGAGGGAAATACGTGTCATATAAGAATAAGGCCAATTCTCCGGGCTCTTCTGGATCTTTGACCACTGCCGCCTGCTGAACGTTGGCTACGTCAAATGTATGAGGGTTGCGATAGATGACGTACACCACATCCCCTGCTCGATAGACAGGATTATACATATCCATTAAACCACCTGCTTTCTGTTCGTTGTGCTCATTCTTCCACAACCCTTCGAAAATATTACTTGAAAAGATACCCACTTTCCTTAATTAAATGGTTCGATATTTATTGAATTTTATGTTCTAAAAATATAGAATATAAAAGAGGTGATTTTAATGGAAGTATTCAATTCTTCAAGCAGAAACCGAGAAACTTATCACATCGCCGTTCAGTCTTCCTTGCTCTGGGAAACAGCCCTGGGTATCGCAGCGATAACCAATACAGCCTTAAGGGATACGCTGGAAAAACCCATGAACGAATGGGAGGCGATTCGCAAATCAATGTCTCAAGGAATGAAACAGCATCTGGATACCGTCCAGCAGCATAATACGTGGAAGGCTCTTCTTGAACTGCTTCATCAATCACATTTACTAACTCTTGCCGACTTTACCCACTACATACAACAGCTTACTGAGGAAGATTTGAAGTTCAACTGCCTCCCTTTTATGGGCAAAAAGAAAACAGGAGCACGAATGGCTGCTGCTCGTGGTGACCTGGCAGCAGTGAAGGATCTTCAAGAACTCACGGCCGGTCACGCCTTTTTAACAGACTATATTGAATATATAGCCACTGCCGATCCGGCTTGGCTAAAGAAGCATTTAATTGAAGTAATGACAGGCTGGTACGAGCAGGTAATTGCTCCGGAAGCGGATCACCTGGAGGCGATTCTTTCCCGCGATCATCAGTCAAAAGCTGTGGCCAAAGAAAAGATGCATCCCGAGGAACTCGTCAGCTGGGCAACGGGCGGAATTGAGTATACTCCAGAGCCCAGCGTTTCTCGTGTGCTGCTCATTCCTCACCTGACGTATCGTCCGTGGAATGTAGAAGCCGATTTAGAGGATACGAAAGTATTTTATTATCCCGTGGCGAACGAAAGTATGAATCCTGAAGACCCTTATATGCCTGACCAATTTCTCGTTCAGAAATGCAAAGCCTTAGGAGATGAAAACCGCTTGCGCATCCTGAAGATTCTTGGCGAGAAGGAACGGACGCTGAAAGAATTAACGACTCTCCTCTCTATGCGGAAAAGTACCGTCCATCATCATGTAAAGCAATTGAAAGCAGCGAGATTTGTGAAGCAGAACGGAGCTATTTATCAGGTAGCTTCTCATCAATTAGCGTCGCTTGGGCATGAATTACAAGGGTACGCCGGCGGCCATTATGAGTGAACCGCTCGTTCAGCCCAACGAATCCCCTCTCCCGTTGAAACGGAATTTTCCGGTTTTTCGCTTGATGGGCGGTAATCTTATTTCTTTTGTAGGCGATCAAATGTACCTGCTGGCACTTCCACTGCTTGTACTAGAAATCACTGGCTCGCCCCTCAGCATGGGGCTGGTTGCCGCACTTGAGCGTCTTCCTTTATTGGCACAGCCATTCATGGGCGTTTTCACGGACTATTTCAACCGTAAAAAAATTTTAATCGCGTGTGACTTGGGACGCTTTCTCCTGTTAATCGGAACAGCTCTCTTGTATTTCTTCAGTCTTTTAACGATGATGGAACTATCATGCACTGCTTTTTTCATCGGGGTATTCAGTCAAATTTATAATACGTGTCAATTTGCCTCTGTTCCCAAGCTTGTCAGAAAAGAAGATTTGCAGCTCGTCAATTCGATCAATTCCAGTTTATTTAACACGGCTGTGTTCACGGCCCCAGCCGCTGGAGGTATTGTCATTTCCTTGATGAATCCTGGAGCCGCTCTATTTATGAACGGACTCAGTTTCTTAGCTGCCCTTTGCGCGGTGGTCAGTCTGCCCCTCCCTATGTCTCGGGAAGAGGTTTCAGGACGTGCGTTTATGAAGGATGTGAAAGCTGGATTTGACTATGTCTGGTCAATGAAACCGATCTTATTTACCAACGCTGCCATGTTTTTTTCGGTTTTCGGAACGACGTTATTTTTAACGATGCTGGTGTTTCATTTGAAACAGGTCATTCGTTTAGATGCCGTCCAAATCGGCTGGCTGCTATCGGCAGGAGGACTTGCAGCGATTCTAGGTTCGATTACCTCGAGCTTTGTCAGAAAGCACCTTACATACCGCTCCATCCTTTTTGCAGGGTCTATAATCGGCGGCGGTTCAATCGTGCTTTTCGGATATGCTGATTCGTATGTCTGGCTGCTGGCTGGTAATGCTATAGGTACGTTTGCAGCATCCATTCAAAGTCCTTGTATCCTTACCATTAGGCAGAAATTAACGCCCGATCGCTTATTAGGAAGAGTACAGGCCACCAGCCGCTTTCTTACCTGGTTCACCATGCCATTTGCTGCGTTTTTAGCAGGCATCCTGGCCGATTCTTTTGGAACGGGCAGAACGATTCTTACCGCCGGTGTGATCGTCATATTGTCTTCCTTTTTTTATTTACATCGTTCGCTAGGGAATAAAGCCCTTCTGTAACAAATAGTCTTAAGTAACGACACTATTTTTACAGAAAGGGAGAGGGTTATGGTCATCATGCCTGCAGTGCAAAAGGATCTGGAGGAAATTTTACGACATACGGCCGAGTCGTTTAATGAAGGCTCGCAGGGGAATTACTATGTGAATGATGCTTTAGCGTCAGAAATGATGAATACTGTCCTGCTCAGAGGCGGAAGAGTATTAGTGATGAAGGAACCTGACACTCACGAGTTTGCGGGATGGATCTTATATGGAATTGAGAAAGATGAAATCACCCAGGATGATTTCGGATTTATTTATGAACTTCATGTGTTAAAACCATATAGAAAAAGAGGCTATGCGACGGCATTGATGGAGGAAGCACTCCATCAATTAAAGCATCATGGGCTGAAACGGGTCAGACTCGTCGTCTATAAAGGCAATTTCGCCATCGACCTGTATGAAAAATTAGGCTTTTCCCAGCACCGCATTGTTATGGATAAGCCGATTTAAGGAGGAAATCTCATGGATCCCCAGTTGAATACAAGACGACTGCATCTACGCCCCTTTTCGTACACGGATGCGAAGAAGGTTTCCAAGCTTGCTGATGATCCAGTTATTGCAGCCACGACCCAGATTCCCTATCCTTTTACATTGGAGAAGGCAGAAGATTGGATTGCCCTGCATAGAGGCTGGATGGAGAAAGGTTCGGCCTATCCGTTTGCTTTGGTCACCTGGGAAGAAGCAGAATTAGTGGGGACCATTACGATCCGTATCGATAAAAACCATCATAAAGGGGAGCTTGCCTATTGGATAGGCAAGCCCTACTGGGGAAAAGGGTACGCCACAGAAGCGGCCCGAAGAGTGATCCGATTTGGCTTTGAGGAGCTATACTTACATAGAATCTGGGCCCAGGTCATACATTCAAATGCTGCTTCGCAAAAAGTTCTCGAGTACACGGGGATGAGTTATGAAGGCACATTGAAAGAGGATCTTTACCATCAGGGAACCTATGCCGATGTAGATATCTATGGAATTCTTTCAAGTACATATGTTTCACATGAAACAAAATAACGAACCTACGCTGGAGGGTAGGACTATATTTCTTGATTCCTCCTTGGTAACAGAATAATCAAAAGTAAAAAGTGTACAACAAGCAGAACAAGTAAATCCGAACGATGATGGAATGGTAACAAAGTTATTCCGTCATTGTTCGGATTTTATAATGAAGGAAAGACTTTTGTCCCTGCCTCGTTTTTTACTGTTGTTTGTAAGCAATGAGGATGATTTCCTCCGTCGTCTCTTCTTTCATAAGCTTCTCTAAACGCTGAATTTCACTGAGCATACCATGGTTAAGGTCTGCCGGCTTATAATCTTCACTTCTGCTTTCCTGATTCATCTCTTCTCCCCCCTATGTCTTTGCTTTTTCTCTAGTCTTTGCTGGTTTAGAAATGTTAATCAAGCTGGATTGTAAAAAAAATATAAATTTGACCCATAAATAGTTGTTATTTATATCTTATAGATATATTATAAGGAGCGGTAAGGGTCTGTCATTGAATGAGGAGGTTACGATGTACGAATTATTTATATTAGGAGAACTTAAAGATAAACCGATGCATGGGTATTTGCTTCAATATGTGCTGGGGAAAATAATAGGTCCTGACCGTAAGATGAGCTGGGGCGTATTATATCCGCTGCTTCAAAGGCTGACTAAGGAAGGGTATATTACTCAAACTCTTCAGGAACAATCCGGTCCGGGACGTCCTAAAAAGATTCTCAAAATCACGGACAAAGGTCTCAGCCGTTTCGATGAATTAATGGAGGAACCAGCAGAATACGACCAAAATACGGAAGATCTTTTTCATATCAAGCTTAGTAACTTTCATCATATAAATGAAAAGCTGAGATTGGCGATTCTAGAACAACATAAAAGCTATCTGCTTTATCTTCTTGATTATGTAGAAGAAAATCGTTCCCTTGTCATGGATCAAGAAGAAATTAAAAATGATGAAAAAACAAGTATTAATTCAGTATTAACTCATCGAAGCAAGCGGATCGAAGCCGATTTACAATGGCTGAAACAGGAGATGGAGCACGTGAAGGAGGAAAAGTATGACACAGGAGAAAAGTAATAAACGCTGGTGGGGGTTAGCGGCCGTTTGTTTTGGATTATTTATGGCCCTGCTTGATGTGACCATAGTAAACGTGGCCCTGCCGACCATCCAAAGTGATTTTAATACAGATTTTAGCCAGTTAGAATGGATTGTGAATGCTTATACATTGATCTTTGCGGTAGCTTTAATTACCGTGGCGCGTCTGGGTGACATTTTTGGAAGAAAACGATTTTTCATGCTCGGATTAATCGTATTTACGATTGGTTCTTTACTATGTGCGCTGGCCCCTGGTATTAATTTCTTAAATATTTCCCGGGGAATTCAAGGGCTGGGTGCTTCAGCCATGATGTCGTTATCGATGGCGATCATTTCGACCACCTTTTTTGGAAAAGAACGCGGGATTGCGTTTGGAGTCTGGGGAGGCGTCAGCGGTCTGGCGACAGCGATCGGCCCTTTGGTAGGCGGAATTTTAGTACAGAATTTCAGCTGGCAGTCGATCTTTTATCTTAATCTCCCAATTGGACTGATCGCCTTAGTGATGGCTTTTCTTTTTATTAAGGAAACGAAGGATGAAGAAACTTCGAAGTCGATTGATATTATTGGATTTCTGCTGATTACAGCGGCCATGTTCTGTCTGGTATTTGGTTTAATTGAAGTGAATAAATCAGATCTCGGCTGGACGTCCCCTGAAATTATCGGGCTGCTAGGCGGAGCACTCATCAGCTTTATCGTCTTTGTGCTAGTCGAATTAAAAATAAAAACCCCGATGGTGAATCCAAGAATATTTAAAAACCTTAGTTATTCCGGGGCTTGTATCGCTGCTTTTTGCTTAAGCGCAGGTGTTTATGCACTTTTCTTCTATTTAACCATTTATCTGCAAAATTATCTCGGGTTTTCAGCGCTTGAAGCTGGACTGAGATTTATTGCGATCAGCGGGTTTGCCTTATTCCTTGGACCCATTTCCGGAAACCTGACCGATAAAATCGGCTCAAAACCCGTGATCGTCACAGCGTTAGCGATTCTTGCGATTGCTGACTTTATGATGACGCTCGTATCTTCTACGCAGGACCAGAGCAATTGGATTTATTTATTACCAGCATTCTTAGTGGCTGGTGTAGGAAATGGTCTGATTAACCCTCCAATTTCGACCACTGCTGTGGATACCGTTCCTAATCGAATTGTCGGGATGGCATCAGGGGTGAATAACGTTTCCAGACAAATTGGAATCGCTTTTGGGACAGCCTTTCTGGGAGCTGTTCTCTCCAACCAATACGTCAATGCGATTCAAGAGAAAATCAGCGGCTTAAATATGCAAGGAGTTCCTGATGATGCGAAACAGGATATTATTGACGGAATTTCCTCGGCTGGTCCGATTGCCGGGAGCCAGGGTCTAGAAGGAGCAGGCGCCGATAAATATCAAAGTATGCCGGGATTCTCTCAAATTCAGGATATTGCTCAGACCGCCTTTGTGAATAGCTTAGACCAGGTTTTTGTCACGGCGGGAATCATCTTAAGCCTGGGAGCGATTTTAAGTTTCTTCCTCATTAAAAAGAGTGATTTTGTCGATTAACCGTTTTAACGCTGCGAGAGAAAAGCAATTTCATATGACAGAATGAGACAGGGATCTTTTTAGCCATTATTAAATCCGAACGATGATGAAGTGTTAATCACATGATTTCATCACCGTTCGGATTTTTGTCCTGCAATTAAGGGAATAGAAAAGGGTTACCTGAATGACCGCTCCGGAAATACATTCCGCTTTTCTAATTATGTTCCTTTCTTTACAGGTTCAGTTTGCGCTGCCCAAGCTCAATTGCCTGGTCAGCGAATTGCAGGACCTGCGCTTTCATGGCGGAATCTGCCAGGACGAAGCTTTTCTTTCCCCTTCTCAGCTGAATAGCTTCATCGATAATTTCCTGGTGTTCAGGCATCATTTTCCTAGCCCAGTCTAAAGCGGATTCTTTTCCGATAATGTCGTGGCATTCAACCGTATAGAGGATTCTCGCTAATCCCGAGACGACCCAGACGATCTCCTCGCCGTCTGCATCTGCCTGCTGCCCTTTGGCTATGTAATGCGGCCAGTAGTGAGTCAGGTTATATTTCATTTCCTCCATCACGTCGTCCATAGTTACAGCTGGAAGGAGCTCAGGGCCGTACCAGCTGGTTCTCAACGTCCACCAGGTCACCGCATTAAGGTTATGATAGCTAGCGGAAGCAAACGATCCGCCTTCAAGAGAGGGATAAGGAGAAACGTCGCCGTTCCCTTTGCCATGCGCAGAAATCGGCAGGAACATGACGTCCAGTCTATGATAGAATTCAGGATATGTATGGCGGATGGTGTCATGGAACATTTGAATTTGCGGAGTCAGCTGAAGTAGATCATCTTCAGAATGAAAAAATATGATCAAGTCCCAGTCACTTTGTTCCTTATTAAATGCACCAATGGCCCCGGAACCATATTGATAGATTCCGAAAGGGGAGGGTTCCAAGGTTTGGACGAGCTTATGGACATACTGGTTTATGTTCATTTTGATCAACCTTTCTCGTTTGTAAATTTTCATCCTTCTGTTATTTTTTAGAGGAAAATACCGGACCCGCGCCGAATGAATGAGCATACGAATGAAAGAGGAGTGCGGGAAATTATTTTTAAGCTTAGTAAATCAGGGTATACCCTGCCGTAACAGGGATGGTGAATCCATTCTCGATTTTTGCGAGTCTCCTTAGTAATTAAATACTTTGCATTTCATGTGGTCTATTTCTATACTTAGACTATATACGTGTGAAGAAAAACAATTCTTTATGACTATTCTATCTATTAATTTTTCCATATACTAGATACTTTTACTACTGTAAATATGATAAAATAACGTAAGAGTGAAAACGGCATACCTATGCGCAGCAGCCGGAAAGCCTGCAGCGCTTTTTTCTGTTTTTGAGCTGGTTCTATACAGGCAGCAGAGGTAGCGTATGCTTGATCGTAAAAAGGTGGTGTCTGATCGTGTTACATCCTTTTGGCCGTTTGTTCGGACTGGGAGACAAGTCAGAATCTGATCATGAGAATGATGGGGAAGGATATAATCCTGACGAAGTTCTGCAAATACCGGTTCAACGTGTTCAGCCGAACCGTTACCAGCCTCGCGCGATATTTAACCACGAAAAGATAAAAGAACTTGCCCAGACGATCCATACGCATGGGATGATTCAGCCAATTGTGGTCCGTCGCTTAAATGATGAGGATTTTGAATTGATTGCTGGAGAACGAAGGTGGCGAGCGGTTCAATCGCTCAATTGGGAAACGGTCCCCGCCATTATTCGTGACATGAACGACTCACAGACCGCATCCGTCGCGTTAATCGAGAACCTGCAGCGTGAAGAGCTGACGGTTATTGAAGAAGCCATGGCTTACGCAAAGCTGATTGAAATCCATGAATTGACGCAGGAAGCTTTGGCACAGCGTCTAGGCAAGAGTCAATCGACAATCGCTAATAAAATGAGGCTGTTAAAGCTTCCGCAATCGGTACAGCAAGCAATTATGGATAAGAAGATTACAGAGCGGCATGCCCGTGCTTTAATTGGAATAAAGGATCCGGAGCTGCAAGAGAAAATTCTCGCTGAAATTATCGAAAAGCATCTAAATGTGAAACAGACCGAAGAGCGGATCGCCAAGCTGGCTGAGCCTAAACCGAAGAAAAAGAAACCGACCCTTAAAGGGGTCAATAAAGATATGCGGATTGCGATGAATACGATTCGCCAATCGCTTACTATGGTGTCGGACACCGGCATTGATCTGGAAACAGATGAAGAAGATCATGAAGACTATTATCAAATCACGATAAAAATTCCAAAGAAAAAATCATAGCTTTCTGAACACCCATCTTTACGGCTGTGAAGGTGGGTGTTTTTTCAAGGATTCTTTAATATTTCTAATATTTGGATAAAACCCGCCTTTTTCCTCCTATTTTCTTAGAAGAATGATAGAATAAAAAGACATAGAGTACCGAAAAAGCGAGGAATTTCAAGGGTGTAATCGATTTTTGAGATGGGGAAACGGCGGCAGCAGGATTGGTTCACGCAAGAATCGAAATATGAGGAAAGAGGCAGGTGACAGCATGGGGAAAGTGATTTCCATTGCCAACCAAAAAGGAGGCGTAGGTAAGACCACGACGGCGGTTAATTTAAGCGCATGCCTGGCATATTTAAATAACAGAGTACTTCTGGTAGATATAGATCCTCAAGGCAACGCTACGAGTGGGATAGGTGTTGAGAAAGGGGAAATGGATCAGTGCATCTATGATGTACTGGTGGACGATGTGGAAGCAAGTCAGGTACGGACGACCACCCTGGTAGAGAATTTAGATGCCATCCCGGCGACCATTCAATTAGCAGGGGCAGAAATTGAGCTTGTTCCTACCATTTCCCGGGAAGTAAGATTAAAGCAGGCCATCGACAAAATTAAAGACGAGTATGACTATGTGATTATCGACTGCCCTCCATCCCTTGGGCTGCTGACGATTAATTCACTGACCGCTTCTGATGCTGTGCTGATTCCTGTCCAGTGTGAATACTATGCGCTGGAAGGACTGAGTCAATTGTTAAATACCGTCCGGCTTGTGCAGAAGCATTTGAACAAGCAGCTGATGATTGAGGGCGTCCTTTTGACAATGCTGGATGCGAGAACGAACTTGGGAATTCAGGTAATTGATGAAGTAAAGAAATATTTTCAGGAAAAAGTCTATCAATCGATCATTCCCCGGAATGTCCGGCTGAGTGAAGCCCCGAGTCATGGAAAACCGATTATTTTATATGATCCCAAATCCCGCGGGGCTGAAGTGTATTTAGACCTAGCAAAGGAAGTGATCGCTAATGGCGAAAGGGTTAGGTAAAGGATTAGGATCCTTAATTAAGCAGCAGGGTGAGGAAATCAGTGAAGTCCTTGTTAAAGAATGCCGGCCCAATCCGTATCAGCCCCGGAAAGAATTTACAGAGGAAGCGATTGACGAGCTAAAGCAGTCGATACTTGAACACGGGATCCTGCAGCCGCTCATCGTTCGAAAAAGCATTAAAGGCTACGAAATCGTTGTAGGAGAACGCCGGTTTCGGGCAGCCAAGGCCGCCGATTTCGACTCAGTTCCCGCTCTCGTCCGTGATCTGACCGATGAACAAATGATGGAGCTTGCGCTGCTCGAAAATTTACAGCGTGAAGACCTTACTCCGGTTGAAGAAGCGATGGCTTATCAGAGCCTGATGAAGGAATTGGGCGTCACTCAGGATCAATTAGCCGGACGGTTAGGAAAAAGCCGCTCCCATATCGCTAATCTCGTCCGGCTGCTGTCGCTCCCGTCGGACATCATTAAGCATATGAATCAAGGAACTTTAACGATGGGCCACGGCCGTGCCCTGCTTGGATTGAAGGATAAGCAGGAGCTCTCCTCCGTTGCTGATAAAATTGTTAAAGATCAATTGAATGTCCGGCAGGTAGAGCGTCTTATTGCGGATATGAATGAACAGAAGGCCGCGAAGAAGAAGAAAGAAACAGAGAAAGATATTTTCATAAAAGCCCGCGAAGAAACGTTGAAAGAGCAGCTCGGCACAGGAGTTACGATTCATAAAGGGAAACGAAAAGGGAAAATAGAGATTGAATTTTTTAATGATGAGGATTTAGAACGAATCCTTGAATGGTTTGAAACAAAGGAACAGGATGCCTGATGGATAGAGCACCTTCAGGCAGGTTTACATAAGGAATCTATGTTTCACAGGAAACAGAAATCGGAGAGAATGTCATGGTATTACTAGGAACCTTAGTCAATGGGGCCTGTATCGCTGCCGGGACGCTTCTGGGGTTGTTTTTTACCAAGATTCCCGAACGCTATAAAGAAACCGTGATGAGCGGTGTCGGGCTTGCGGTCCTTCTAATTGGTTTGAAAATGGGATTTAAAACGGACAATATTGTCATTGTGCTGCTCAGTCTGTTAACCGGTGGTATCCTGGGAGAAGCAATTCGTTTAGAAGAGAGACTGGAATACATCGGCCGCTGGATAGAAAGAAAATTTTCCAGTCCTGATAAACAGTCAAGTGTCGCTCAAGGATTTATTACCGCTTCGCTGATTTTTGTCATCGGTGCGCTGGCGGTTATTGGCGCGCTGGACAGCGGGTTGCGCAATGATCATGAAGTTCTGATTACGAAAGCGATTATTGATGGCTTTGTCGCTCTTGTGCTCACCTCAACGCTCGGATTCGGGGTTATTTTTTCTGTCATCCCTGTCGTGCTGTATGAGGGCTCTATTGCTTTGCTTGCCACACAAATTAATCGCTGGGTGCCGCAGGAGATGCTTGATTTATTTATTACGGAAATGACGGCAGCGGGAGGATTGCTCATTGTAGCGATTGGCTTAAATCTCCTTAAATTAACGAAAATCCGTGTCGCTAATCTACTGCCCTCTCTTTATGGTAGGAATCATTTTGTACGTGGCTCAGTGGTTCTAGACAGCAGCTAAAGAGGCTGCTGTTTTTTTATGGGAAAAACCATCGTTGGATAGGCAGGCGCAGCGGCACGCTTGCTGAAACGCTGCTGATCGGTTAAACGAATAGCAGCGGCTACTTGCGCGGCCATTTTCATCACAATGTGCAGCCGTGTATTTTGCAGGACCACATATTCCATAAATCCACTGACGTTCACCATCCCGCTGATATGAACATCCCCCACCGGAGGAAGGTCTTTCTTTAATGCCGCTCCCGGAGAAATGGTTCCCTTTCCCAGGCTGACGCAGCCGACAGAGGAAGACTTTCCTAAGCACGCATCTATGGCGAGAATAAACGGCCGGGGATGAAGCCTATGAATCTGTTCCAATTGTTCATGTAAATTTAAGGCGTGTAACGGGTTCTCTAACGTTCCATAGACTTTAAAGGTTTCTAGAAGCTGATCCTCAAGCATGGACCCGATCAATGGACCAAATGCATCCCCGGTGGACCGGTCGGTGCCGATGCAAGTAATAATAACTTCGCGCTCTGCCGGCAGCCATTCCTCTAAGTAGACACTTAATTGCTGACTCATATCCGGATCGTCCATATTTACACGCCGTTCACTGTTGGAAAACTTGTCCTTAAAATTCATAGCCACTCCTCCAGACACATAGTAGTAACAGTATATAAGTCTGTTCACGGTTCTATACGTGCCAAATACATTAAGGTGGAGGAGCGGTCATGTTAAAAGCAGGAATCAAGTGGATGTTTTTGATTGTGGGGACGATGATTGGCGCTGGTTATGCTTCTGGCAGGGAGCTTTGGCAATTTTTTGGACAAGACTCAGGCATGGCTATTCTGTTGTTCGCGATCATGTTCAGCATATGCTGTGTGTCGATTTTGGATATAAGCTTCAAGAAACAGTCAGGCCATTATCTTCCGGTACTGAAAGCAATTGTGGGGAAACATTTGACGGTTGTCTATGACGGCATGATTATTATTTATTTGTTCACGACCACTGTCATTATGCTCGCAGGAAGCGGGGCGACGTTTCAGGCGTTTCACTTTTCCTACCGGCTAGGCGTGATGATTATTGTGATCCCGCTCATTCTATTATTTGTGTGGGACGTGAAAGGGATTGTCGCCGTGAACAGTCTGGTTCTCCCTTTGCTGATTACGGGTTTACTGTTTGTGTTAATCATGTTTATTAACGACCACAATTTAGAGATTTTCGGTCATTTTGATGAAATGAGCAATTGGATGGCTGCCTTTCCGTTTACAGCTTTGAACATTCTGCCGCTGATAGCTGTCCTTGGGGCGATCGGGAATAAAGTGAAATATAAAGGAGAGATTTGGGTCGCCAGCTTAGGGAGCGGATTAATTCTCGGGGTGATTTCCTATTTATATAATAATAGTTTGATCCAAATTTCTGATGAAATCATCCTATATGAAATTCCACTTTTTGCCATACTAAAGCACTACCCTTACGAGATGCTGATTTTCATGTCGTTAATGCTCTGGATTGCGATCTTCACGACGGCTGCATCAGGCACGCTTGGCTTAGTTACCAGGTTCCGAGACTTTTCCAAGCAGCCCCTGTGGATTGTGGCGATGGGGATGATTGCGCTCATGCTTCCGTTTACCTCTTTCGGGTTCTCGACATTAATTGAGTATTTGTACCCGCTTTATGGGGTTCTGAACTTGTATGTGCTCACTTCTCTCCTGCTTTATCCGGTATTACAAAGATTCAAAATCCGTTAAAAACCTGTTAGAATAGTTCTCATATTCATTGGCGTAATGGGAGGGATAACAGGTGACGGCAAAGGTGACGAAGGAAGTGGCAAACAAGTGGGACAACACCATAGACTATGTTACTGGTCCAGATCTTTGGGTAACGATTGGTGTGGCTGTTTTGCAAATTGTGCTCATATTAGTCTTAACGTTTGTGGTAAATCGTCTTGCAAGAAGGATCACCTCTCAGTTTTTTGAAAATCGCCGCCGGGGGCCATTTAAAATCACCCAGCGCAGAGAGGCGACGCTGAAGAAGCTCGTTATGAACACGATCAACTACATTGTGTACTTCACCGCGTTCATCATGATTTTAGACACCTTTTCTCTTGATGTCGGAGCCTTGCTTGCCGGCGCCGGGATTGCCGGTCTTGCGATTGGCTTTGGCGCGCAGAATCTAGTGCGCGACATCATTACTGGATTTTTTATTATCTTCGAAGATCAGTTTTCCGTCGGCGATTATGTGCAGGCTTCCGGTGTGGAAGGCTTTGTGGAGGAAATTGGCTTACGAACATCGAAAATAAAGAGCTGGACAGGCGAGGTTCATATCCTGCCCAATGGAAACATCTCGCAAGTCACCAATTTTTCCATTCATAATAGTATTGCCGTTGTTGATGTGAGCATCGCTTATGAAAGCAATATTGAGAGGGCCGAAGAGGTCCTGCATGAGCTGATGGCTGAGCTGCCGGACCGCTACCCCGACCTCGTGCTGACTCCAGAATTGCTGGGTGTTCAGGGTCTTGGTTCATCGGACGTTGTCATGCGTATAATCGCTGAAACAGAACCGATGCAGCACTGGGCTGTGGCACGAGCGATCCGGAAAGAAGTGAAAACTCGATTGGACACAGAGGGCATTGAAATTCCGTTCCCTCGTCTGGTCATGTATTCCAGAAACGACGAAGAAAAAGTCAAAGAACCTGTTCATTAATCATAGTAGGAGGAAGTAAAATGCCTGAGAAGAATTATGATTTAGAGGACATTGTGCAAATGAAAAAACCTCATCCGTGCGGAGAAAACCGCTGGAAAATCATCCGCCTGGGAGCGGATATCCGAATTAAGTGTGAAGGCTGCGGCCACAGCATTTTAATTCCTCGTAAGAAGTTCGAAACGAAGATGAAGAAAGTATTGGAAAAAAACGAAGCGTAACCATTTCCGAGCAGCCCACTTGTATCTGCTCTGCTGAGTCTTTGTAAACTTTTGCATCAGAAAACAAGCGGTTTAGGAGAATTAAGAGGCGTATGCAAGCCGGTAATCGTTTTTTTAATAAGCGAAAAGGAAGAAAACAAGCGCTCAGACAGGCTTGTTTTTTGCTTCTCTACAACTTGTTATTTTCAATCACAGTATCTATAATTGGTATGACTAGCATGCATGTATGTATATCCTTAAGGAGTGAAAGTCTTATATGGCACTAACAGCAGGAATCGTAGGTTTACCGAACGTAGGAAAATCTACGTTATTTAACGCAATTACACAAGCAGGAGCGCTGTCTGCGAACTATCCGTTTGCCACAATTGACCCGAACGTAGGGATCGTGGAAGTTCCGGATCGTCGTTTACAGACGCTGACCGAGCTTGTGAACCCGAAGAAAACTGTCCCAACCGCTTTTGAATTTACTGATATTGCCGGCATCGTAAAAGGCGCCAGTAAAGGGGAAGGACTGGGAAATCAGTTCCTGTCTCATATTCGTCAGGTGGACGCGATTTGTCACGTCGTCCGCGCATTTGAAGACGAAAATATTACCCACGTATCCGGACAGGTCGATCCGATCTCTGATATTGAGACCATTAATTTGGAATTAATTTTGGCAGACCTTGAGACCGTTTCTAAACGGATGACACGTGTGGCTAAAATGGCCCGTCAGAAAGATAAGGAAGCTGTGGCGGAACACACGGTGCTTGAAAAGCTACAGGAAGCTCTGGAAGCTGAAACACCTGCCCGCGCCGTTGATTTTTCAGATGATCAGCAGAAGATTGTTAAAGGCCTTCATCTATTGACCTCCAAGCCCATCCTCTACGTAGCGAACGTAAGCGAAGATGAGATCGGCGAAGGTGACAATGATAAAGTCAAACAAATCCGTGAGTTTGCAGCTGCAGAAAACGCGGAAGTTATTGTCATCTGTGCGAAGATTGAAGCAGAAATCGCCGAGCTTGAAGGGGAAGAAAAAGCAGAATTCCTTGAAGACCTGGGTATTAAAGAAGCGGGATTAGATCAGCTGATTAAAGCGACCTATAACTTGCTCGGCCTGGCAACGTACTTCACAGCAGGCGAACAGGAAGTACGTGCCTGGACCTTTAAAGAAGGCATGACCGCTCCTCAGGCAGCTGGAATTATTCATACGGACTTCGAACGTGGATTTATCCGTGCAGAAACCGTATCTTATGAAGATTTAGTCGAAGCAGGAACAATGGGCGCTGCCCGTGACCGCGGACGTGTACGATTAGAAGGTAAAGATTATCTGGTGAAAGATGGCGATGTTATCCATTTCCGGTTTAACGTATAAGCGACTCCAGGATCCTTCCGTTATAAGTATTGAATTTCTTGAACAAGTTTGCTATAATACTTCATTGTGAGTAATTGAATAGAAATTACTCCTTGCTCCTTCAGCCAGAAGGAGCCGCTAAGTCCATAAGGAGGTGAAAACGGATGAGAAATTATGAAATCATGTACATCATCCGCCCAGACATCGAGGAAGAAGCTAAAACAGCTGTAGTTGAGCGTTTCAGCACAATTCTGACTGATAACGGAGCGGAGATTGAAAAAGTTAAAGAAGTTGGCAAGCGTCGTCTTGCTTACGAAATTAACGACTATCGTGATGGGATCTATGTAACAATCGACTTCAAAGGTACAAGTGAAGCGATTAATGAATTCGATCGTCAAGCGAAGTTCACGGATGATATTATCCGCCACATCGCTGTACGCGAAGATGACAAATAAGGAGTGATCTGATGTTAAATCGTGTCGTTTTAGTCGGCAGATTAACGAAGGATCCTGATTTACGCTATACGCCGAATGGAGTAGCTGTCGCCAACTTTACCATTGCGGTAAACCGTCCATTCTCGAATAATCAGGGTGACCGGGATGCAGATTTTATTAACTGTGTCGTTTGGAGACGAGCAGCAGAGAACCTGGCTAACTTTATGAATAAAGGAAGCCTTGTCGGAGTAGACGGACGTTTACAGTCCCGCAGCTTCGATAATCAGGAAGGCAAACGTGTATTTGTAACAGAAGTTGTTGCAGACAGCGTTCAATTCCTGGAGTCTAAAGGCGGATCTTCACAAGGTGGAGGAAACCAAGGCTCAGGGTCTCGCTCAAATCAGAATCAACCATCAGGAAATAACTTCGACTCTAATAACCAGCAGCGCAATGAGGACCCATTCGCAGATAATGGGGAACCTATCGATATATCAGATGATGATTTACCATTCTAATTAAGTAAGGAGGGAACGCCTCATGGCACGTCGTGGACGCGGTAAACGCAAAAAGGTGTGTTTTTTCACAGCAAACGGAATTACACACATCGACTTTAAAGATACAGACTTGCTTAAACGTTTCGTTTCCGACCGTGGAAAAATTCTTCCTCGTCGAGTAACTGGAACTTCTGCTAAGTACCAACGTAAATTGACAAAAGCGATCAAACGCTCTCGTCAAATGGCTCTATTGCCTTACACCACTGAATAGTAGACTTAAAGCACATTAAGTTTCCGAACTTAATGTGCTTTTTTTATCGTCTAAAAGACAGATTCATATCCCAGTTTCATAAGTAAACAAAAAGCCTTGTCGTCTGTTTAATGACGACAAGGCTTTTTCTTATAAGGTTTAAAGACGAATGTCCATCAGCGCGCGTAATTCATCTTTATTGGAGAGCAAGTCGGCAAGCGTGTATTGATCAAGCACCTCTAAAAATGCTCGCAAGGCATCGTTTAGAATGTGCTTAAGCTTGCAGGCGGGAGTGATGACGCAATAATTGTTGTCTTTATCAAAACATTCTAAGAGCAGAAAATCCTCTTCCATCAGACGCACAACGTGGCCCACATTAATCTGAGCGGCCTGCTTTGCTAATTTGAGGCCACCGCTCCGGCCGCGGATCGTTTCGATCAGCTCAAATTTATTTAACTGGTGAATAATTTTTCCAAGGTGATTTTCCGAAATATGAAAAACCTCAGAAATTTCTTTTTTACTGGCAAGCTCTCCCTCGGGCTTGGATGCTGTATAAATTAATACTCTCAGAGCGTAATCCGTGTATTTCTTTAATCGCATTGTTCGTCCCTCATTCAACTTTTCCATTATCTTACCACAGATTCCCCATCCGTGTCTTTGCATGCTGACCGACGCCCTATGCAGTGTCATAGAATTGTCACTAAAGGTGTATTTAAAATGCTTCTTTTATAAGTATAATAAAGATGTAAACAAAATACATCATTTAAAGAGGAGTTATGATTATGCTGACTCAAACAAAAAACCCATTAAATGAACGCACGATCGAAATTATTAAATCAACTGTA
Organism: Halobacillus rhizosphaerae; assembly: GCF_046719735.1. Classification (NCBI taxonomy): domain Bacteria; kingdom Bacillati; phylum Bacillota; class Bacilli; order Caryophanales; family Bacillaceae; genus Halobacillus; species Halobacillus rhizosphaerae. The sequence goes on along the minus strand of NZ_JAUTWQ010000026.1, from coordinate 7,448 downwards.
CCCGTCCTGAAAATCCATGGGGAAGCAATTACGACCTGTTTCTATCAGAATTTATTTAGAGACCACCCAGAATTAAAGAATCTATTTAATCAAACCCACCAAAAAGCAGGAAAGCAGCCAAGGGCGCTTGCCAATGCGGTCTATGCGGCAGCTGCTCATATCGACCGGCTTCATGAAATTATGCCAGCGGTGGAAAAGATTGCAGAGAAGCACCGCAGTCTGCAGGTGCGCAAAGAGCATTATCCTATTGTAGGAGAATATTTGCTGGGAGCCATTAAAGAAGTGTTAGGAGACGCGGCAACCGATGAGATTCTGCAGGCGTGGGAGGAGGCTTACGGGGTCATTGCTCAAGTCTTTATTCAAGTGGAAGAAAAGATGTATGAAGCAGCGAAACAGCAGGAAGGAGGCTGGGAAGGCTATCGTAACTTTAAGGTGGTCCGTAAACAGATCGAAAGTGAAGAGATCACTTCCTTCTACTTAGAGCCCGTTGATGGCTTGGCGATCGCTAACTTTAAGCCTGGGCAGTATATTACGGTTAAGGCAGAGATTCCAGGAGAAGAGTATACGCATGTGAGACAATACAGTTTGTCTGATGCTCCCTTGCAAGAACACTACCGGATTAGTGTAAAACGGGAAGATGGCAATGCAGGAACAGATGCGGGTAAAGTGTCCTCCTGGCTGCACCATCACCTCAAGGAAGGCGATATTCTGCCGCTTACGGCCCCTGCAGGAGATTTCCACTTAGATATGAAATCTGATAAACCGCTGGTCCTGCTTAGCGGAGGAGTAGGCTTAACTCCTTTGATGAGCATGATGAAAACCGTTCATATCCGTCAGCCTGAGCGGCAGGTGTTCTTTATTCATGCTGCCCGCAGCGGAGCGGTGCATGGGTTAAAAGAGGAAATGCGCCTTCCTGATATCAACACGGCGATCGTCTATGAAACTCCTTCTGAAGAGGACCGAACTACACAGGCGTTTGACCATGAAGGATACATTGATTTGCCGTATTTAAAAAGTCTCGTTCCCAAGGATGCCGAATTTTATTTCTGTGGACCGACCGGCTTTATGAAAGCTATGTACCAGTCACTTAAAGAGTGGGAAGTCCCTGCTGGCCAGATCCATTATGAATTCTTCGGTCCTGCCGGCAGTTTAGATCAAAAATCTAATTGACTATGAAAAGGTGGATGTGAGTACAAAATGGATAATTGACTGCTCAATCTACCTGCGAAGACTCCTGGTGAAATACCACTGTCGCAGCCACCGCTGGAAGGGGAAAAAGCCGTTCCTCATGAAACTATTCATTATGAAAGAGGCTGGAACAGAAGTCTGTTAGCCATTATTAAACCCGCATGATGAAGAGGTTAACACGTCTTCATCGTGCGGGTTTTGTTCTGTCCAGCATAACGTGGGATTTCTTGACGGTTACACAGGACGTATGGTTTGTTTCCCTGATGAACAGGAAAAAGGAAATAAAAATTAGAAACCATTCCAGCCTAGGAAATACACGGAGACTTCTGCGGGAGGAAGGCATTGGTGTGACCCCGGAGTGCGCAGCACGAGGAGGCAGACCAGCCGCCCGCGAAAAGCGGAGTGTATTTCCGGAGCGTTCTTTCTAAGTAAACCCCTGCACTTCCCTTGTTTGTCTTTAAATGGCAGGTATTTTCTTTTGTTTCAGGCTCCTTTTTTTTTTGTATTTAGTGTACTAGGCACTCGTCTTTGATGTCGATGCTGATCCGTTAATCCGTTTATCAAACCGTTTGACGACCCGCATGAACAGTTGAATAATTGTTCCGCTGAACACCGTGATGAGCAGGGTTCCGATGCCGATAGCTCCGCCAAAGAGGAAGGCGGCAATCACTAAGATAATACTAATGACTGCTCTTGAAATCGAAACGTTCCATCCGGTGAGTTTGGTAACCACCAGCATCGTGCGGTCAAATGGATTAGGGGCAAAGTCCGCCTGCAGGTTGATCGCAATCCCTAACCCGGCAAAGATCATTCCTAACAGAAGGTAGGCGAGTTGGGAGGCAAGTCCCTCAGGATGGATAAAGCTCCCGGTGGTATACACCCAGAGGTCAATCCCCGCGCCGGTCATGAATGACGTTGCAAGCGCAATAATTTCCGGAAGTCTTCGATCAGCGATGGAGTTAAAGAGAATCATAGACAGCCCGACAACGATTTCCCAGCTGCCGATTGTTAATCCAAAGGTGCGGTATAACCCTACGAGCAACGCATCAAATGGAGAGGTGCCCAGGTGCGAGTGAATCGTAAGCGCGATCCCTAAAGTTAATACTACAATTCCTACGCTATAATAGAGTGCCCGTTGATAGAATCTTTTCATAAACCTGCCCCCCTTTCCGGTTCTCATCCCTATCCGTTTCCGATCTGAATTCTTCTCTATACTTGTCACGTAAACGTATCTTATCCATCCCGCTTTTTCAAGAAATATAGGTTTTTATTCAAATAAATGCGGTTAAAAAAGAGCCTCCCCATCAAAATGGAAAGGCTCTTGATTACATGGTCTCAATTTATTCTACATGAGCCCATTTAAATTCAAATTCAGGTCCGGTAGCGGTAGTAAATACCCCTTTAATGCTTGGACGGAACAGCTGAGCTTTCGCATCCTGATACATCGGTGCTACGGCAGCGTCTTCTGTAAGCAGAAGCTGTTCTGCTTCAAGGAAGGTCTGGTAACGTTTTTCAGGATCCTGAGCATATTCCCCATTGGCTTTCTTAATTAATGCATCATATTCTTTGCTTGAATAGTTCATGTTATTGTTCTGGCCATCTGTCAGGTACATATTCATGTACGTGTTCGGGTCAACGTAGTCAGGACCCCAGGTTGCTGCTTCAATTTCAAATTCAGACTCCTGGTCACGGCGGACACGTTCTTTAAATGGCACTTCGGCCAGTTTAACCGTTAGACCATCCAGGTTGGATTCCAGCTGGTCTTTGTAATAAGCAAGTACATTTTTCGAAGTACCTGTATCATCACCAAGCAGTTCAAGCGTAACGGAATCTTTTCCTAGGGCTTTCATAGCTTTATCCCAATGCTCTTTGGCTTTATCTTTGTCGTAGCTGACAAGAGGACCTTGCGCATCTCTGAAATCTTTGTCGCTGTCAGGCATGGAAACAAAGTTTGACGGGATATAGCCTTCAGCCGGAACTGAACCGTCATTCAAAATAACATTCGTTAAGGATTCACGGTCTATCGCATAAGAGATCGCTTTACGCGCATCTACATTGGAAAGAACCTCGTTATCCTGGTTAAATTTAAAGAAATAAAGATAAGGTTTCTCTGCAATGTTAAAGTCTTCGGAACCTTTATACTGATCCACAAACTCGGCATTGAGTTCCGTTTGGTCAATCTGATCGGACTCGTACAAGTTAACGCCGGTTGAAATCTCTTTAATGACTTTCGCATTGATCTTGTCCAGTTTCACACTGTCGGCATCCCAGTATTTATCGTTTTTCTCAATGGTCCAGCCTTCACCATGATTCCATTCCGTCATTTTGAAAGGACCATTGGAAAGTGTGTTTCCTGCTTCAGTTGCGAATTTATCGCCCTGTTCTTCTACATATTTCTGATTAAGAGGCATGAATGTAATAAATACGGTCATTGATTTGAAATATGGAACAGGTTTTTCAAGCTGTACTTTCAACGTATGATCGTCTACAGCTTCTACGCCTAATTCTTCAGGATCTTTTTTGCCCTGGCTGACAGCAGTAGCGTTTTTAATGACGCCGCCAAGGAAATACGGACCATATTCGGATCCTACATCAGGAGTTACGGCTCTTCTCCAGGAATAGACAAAGTCTTTCGCTGTAACCGGGTCTCCATTGGACCAGTTGGCATCGCGCAGTTTAAACGTCCAGGTGAGGCCGTCATCACTGACACTGCTATCTTTAGCCATACCTTCTTTAAGTTCACTGTTTTCTCCTAAACGGTAAAGACCCTCCGTTGTTTCCCCTGCCCATTGAAAGGCAACAGTGTCGGTGATTAAGGATGGATCCATACTCGGGATCTCACTTTTCGCTGTTACGGTGATTTCCTGTTTGCTTGAGCTATCTGAATCTGAGCTGCTATCGCTGTCATCGGAACTTGATTCATCGTTTCCGCCCCCGCTGCATGCTGCGAGTACCAGGGAAAGCATCAAAGTTAATAATAGCCATAGTTTTCGGTGTTTTCTCAAAGTAATCCCCCCAAAGTAATTTGTAATTTTCTAAAAATGCCTACTTTTTTGATTATACAGATTATTACCGAATATTACAGTAATTTTACAAGAGAAAAAAAAGAAAAAAAGTCATATGGCAGAATATTCGAATAAGATTGACAATGAAATAACTTTTGATAGGATTAAGGAATATCATTTCTTTTCTAACGCATTAAAGGATGAACGAAAAGGAAAAGAAACCAGAATCAGGAGGGAATAAGCAGATGAAGCGTGAATGGGAATTACTTCATACACCTGGTCCGACTCCAATTCCGCCCAGTGTGGATCGTGCCATGAGCCAGCCGATCATTGGACACAGAGGACAAAAGTGTAAAGACTTACTTAAGGAAATGACTCCACGCCTGAAGACGGTTTTTGGTTCTTCTCAGGATGTGCAATTGATAACGGGAAGCGGAACCTCGGCACTGGAAGCGGCCGTTGTGAATACGACTTCGCCTGGCGATGAAGTGATTGTAGTGGTCGCCGGCGCGTTTGGAGAACGATTTGCGAAGATTTGTAATACCTACGAATTAACGGTCCATCAAATCGATGTGGAATGGGGAAAAGCTGTGCAGCCAGAAGCGGTGGAGGCCGTACTGAAACAGCACCCGGATACGAAGGCCGTTTTTGTGACTCATTGTGAAACCTCGACAGGTGTCATGCACCCTGTGGAAGAGATCGCTCAACGTGTGCACAAGCTGAGTGAAGCGCTAGTGATTGTAGATGGAGTGTCTTCCATAGGAGGAGCAAAGATCGATATGGAACAGTCTGGAATCGATTTCTTAGTTTCAGGTTCTCAAAAAGCTATGATGCTGCCTCCAGGTTTGGCTTTTGCTGCAATTGGCAAACGGGCGTGGGAAGTTATCCATCAGAATGACCGTCCTCGCTTCTACCTCGATTTAAAAACGTACGATAAGAAATTACAGGACGGCCAGACTCCGTTTACGCCAGCCCTTTCCTTATTATTCGGACTGGAAGAGGTGCTCAATTTAATAGAAGAAGAAGGTCTGGAACACGTGTATGAACGCCATCAATTAATGAAACGCATGACCCGGGAAGCCTGTAAAGCTCTTCATCTGCCTTTATTTGTGTCCGATGAGGACGCCTCCTGTACGGTGACGGCTATCAAACCGGAAACTTTTGAAGCGGAACAGCTGCGCAAAATTGCCAATGAAGAATTCGGTCTGCTTCTCGCAGGCGGTCAGCAGCATTTGAAGGGGCAGATTTTTAGAATCGGTCATATGGGCTACAGCCGCCCGGCCAATGTGCTGCAATATATTAGTGTGCTGGAAATCGTTTTAAAAAGGGTAGGGCATGAATTTGAAGCTGGCGCAGGTACGGCAGCTGCCCAGGAAGTCTATTTAACTGCTGCAAGGGAGCTGGTATAAATGCATCGTGTATTAATTTGTGATCCATTAAGTGAGGATGGGATTCGTCCGCTATTAGATGCGGAAGATGTGGAAGCGGTGATGGATCCTTCCCTCAGCCATGAAGAACTGCTGGAAGCTGTAGGAAGCGCTCATGCGATTCTCGTCCGCAGCCAGACGCAGGTGACCAGAGAAGTGATTGAGCATGCGAAGGAACTGAAAGTCATTGGACGGGCCGGGGTCGGTGTGGACAACATTGATTTGGATGCGGCGACAGAGAACGGAGTCGTCGTGGTCAATGCTCCTGATGGAAACACGATTTCTACCGCGGAACATACGATGGCCATGCTGATGTCACTTGCCCGTAATATTCCGCAGGCCTATCATCAACTGAAGCTCGGGAACTGGGAGCGCAAGAAGTTCGTAGGGGTAGAATTAAAAAATAAAACCCTCGGTATTGTGGGCTTTGGAAGGATTGGTAAAGAGGTCGCTCAGCGTGCGAAAGGACACCGCATGAATGTAGTCGCTTATGACCCTTTTTTAACAAAAGAAAAAGCAGACAAAGCGGGGGTAAGTCATGGCAGCGTTCAGGAAGTGCTGCAGCAGGCGGACTTTTTAACGGTACATACCCCGTTAATCGCAGAAACGAAGCATTTAATCGATAAAGAAGCGATCCAGCTGATGAAGCCGGGAGCTCGTATCCTAAATTGTGCCCGCGGCGGCATTATTGAAGAGGATGCGCTCTATGAAGCTGTGAAAAGCGGAAAGATTGCCGGAGCTGCTCTTGACGTATTCGAAGAAGAGCCTGCCGTTGATCATCCGCTGCTTTCCCTCCCGGAAGTCATCGCGACTCCTCACTTGGGAGCAAGCACGATTGAAGCTCAGGAGAATGTGGCGACCGATGTCAGCTATGACGTGATGGAACTTCTCCGAGGAGGCACCGTGAAGCATCCGGTAAATATGCCATCCGTATCCTCAGAAACGATGGATAAAATCGCCCCTTATTTCCAGCTTTCTGAACGATTAGGAGCTTTCTTATCCAGAGTAGTCAATGGGGCATTGGAAAAAGTGAACGTCTATTACTCTGGTGATCTGCTGGATGTAGATACCATGCCGTTGACGAGAATTGCGGTTAAAGGTATTTTGCAGCGACATATCGGAAGTCGGATCAATGATGTGAACGCCTTTAAGACGGCTTCAGATAAAGGCATTATTATCAATGAACAAAAATCTACTTCGACCAAAGGATTTACTAACCTGATCACAGTTGAAATTGAAACGGATCAGGAAAAGCGCAGCATTGCCGGGACTCTGCTGAATGGATTAGGCGCACGAATTGTTCAGCTGGATCAATATTCAATTGACGTGATTCCAGAAGGACATTTAATCGTGATCCATCACCAGGATCAGCCGGGTGCCATCGGTCATGTTGGAAGTCTGCTTGCTGAGCATCATGTGAATATTGCAACGATGCAGGTGGGCCGGACGATTTTAGGCGGTGACGCGGTCATGATTCTAACGGTCGATAAGGAAGTCGAAGGCCAGTGTAAAGAATCGCTTGCTGAAGTGGGTAATATTAAGAAAGTGCAGTGTTTGACGTTGTAAGATCAAAGCAGGTGAGCGTAACGCTTACCTGCTTTTTTTAGGATCTTTTTATAGGAAGACTCAGTTTCGAGACGATAGTGGGGATCTAAGGGCTGCGGGAAAAGGTTCGCTTTCCGTGGGGCGCGCGCTGAGCCTCCTCGAGCAAAGCTCTCCGGGGTCTCAGCTGTCCCGCAATTCCCACAGGAATCTCCTGTGGGATGCACATGACAGGTGAGATCCCGGAAGGCCTACACTGACCCCCGATTGTTGGACACTTATCCAA
>NZ_JAUTWQ010000025.1:0-78190 GCF_046719735.1 Halobacillus rhizosphaerae | reverse complement strand
GCACGCCGCCAGCGTTCGTCCTGAGCCAGGATCAAACTCTCCATAAAAGTGAAAAAGTTTGTCTTGCTCATTTGCACACCGAATGTGCTTTGTTTGAATTCCTTCTATATAATAGAAAGAATATCTTGACGTACTGGTTGGTTCGTTCAGTTTTCAAAGATCAATGTTTTGTTTGCCGCTTCAAAACAGCGACTTAATAAATATATCATGGTGAGTTGTTTAAGTCAACAACTTTTTTCGTGAAATTTTGTTGGCCGTTGCGGCCTGCCGCGCTCTCTCAATGCGACGTTTAATAATATACCATGGTTTTTCTTAACCCGTCAATAACTTTTCATAAAAAACTTCCCTTTCTATTTAAAAAGTAAGAAAGGGAAGGATTCCAAGCCTCTTCTTCTAGTACTGAGAGTCCGCCACTTTGTATTTCCGATGATAGATATTCGGACCTTTCGTTTCTTGAAGAACAACTTCTATTAATTCGTTCTCTGCTAAGTATTCAATCATTGAAGATAAGTCGAGTGCATATTCCTTAATGCCTGGGTGGACTTTTAAATCTCCAAATGACCATGCCTCTTCACTTTCTTTCATTAAATCGATTAAATGCTTCGCGCTTGACTGAGATCTTTTGCTAATTGCATGTTCTACAGCAAGGATCATTAACTGGACACGTTTATCCGTGGGTTCACCGCTTTCAATTAATTCCTGGTACAGCTTATAAATTTCAGGTTCAATGCGACGGACCTGATTCCATACAGTTACTTCCGGATGGAAACCTTTTTCAATAATGGATAAGCGGGCAAGATAATGAAGCGAGTGAACCATGCGGCTGAATGAATCCAAATACTGCTCTGATTCAAACAAGTCCTTGGATTCGCTATAACTGCGAATCAGCTTGGCAAATTCGATCGCTTTCTTTAAGTCTCTTGACTGCTGTGGGAATGATCTCAGTTTTTCTTTAAGATCACTAATATATTCGTTTCTTTCAAAAATGATAGAACCGTTGATTACCCACTCCACCGCCCTCCGGTATGAACTGGTATCAATCCAATGCTGAAGCAGAGTTTCATCCACGATGTGCATAGCAGCTGCCTGATTTTCATATTCATAGTGTTTTACGTACCAGGGATCCTTGGCTTCTCTTACAATAATAAATAAAATTACGTCAAAGTTGTCCGTAACCGGGCTTATTGGTTTCTTCTTTTCTAAAATTAAAATGCCTAAAGTATTTGATTGACTTGCCCGTTCTTGATAAATCGGGCGTAAAACATCTTCCATTAGATTTCCCCCATAACTCTAATTCTGTTCATTAGTTTTATTCGATACTTTCGACGAAAATCCTTTTTTCAAATTATATTTCGCCCAGGTAAATTATGCTATACTACATATGAAGAGATAAAGGAGGTACACGTAGTGGCTTTAAAATACAGCAGCAAAATTAATAAGATCCGCTCGTTTGCATTCTGGTTAATTTTTGCTGGTTTCGGAGTAATGTACATTGGATTAATATTTAAGGATATTGCTTGGCTGATGGCTCTCTTTATGATTTTAGGGATGGGCTTTATTGGGTTAAGTACTGTAGTGTATTTCTGGATCGGCATGCTTTCCACTCGTACCATCCAAATTGTATGTCCTTCCTGTGAAAAACCAACGAAAATGCTTGGGCGTGTGGATGCTTGTATGCATTGCGATCAGCCCTTAACGATGGACAAGTCTTTAGAAGGCGAAGAATTCGATGAAAAATATAATTCCAAACGCCCCAAAAAGCGAAAAGCAGAACATCATACTTAATTCATATAAAATCCCCCGCTGTCATCGGACAGCGGGGGATTATTTTATTCAGACAAACATAAGGGTTAAGAATTAGACAGTAAAAAACTGAAAGCACCTGGCTTTCAGTTTAGTGAGTTTGTGCAGTTTTGCAATTTGAACACGTTCCATATACTTCCATGCGATGATGACTTACAGTAAATCCAGTCACCTGTTCAGCTAATGATTCCACTTCATTTAGACTAGGATAGTGAAAGTCAACGATTTTACCGCATGATTCGCAAATAATATGATAATGATCCGTCGTGTTACAATCAAAGCGGCTTGATGAGTCTCCGTAGGTCAGTTCCCGGACTAAGCCGATTTCCCTGAACACCCGGAGATTGTTATAGACCGTAGCCACACTCATATTGGGAAATTTACTTTCTAATGCTTTATAAATTTCATCAGCTGTAGGGTGAGTCATAGAATTCAGTAGGTATTCAAGCACCGCATGACGCTGTGGAGTAATTCGAACACCTGAATCTTTTAATGTATCAATTGCGTCCTGGAGTCGATGGTCAGACACAGCCATGCACCTCGCTTTCATAAACTGATTCTTGATTTAGAATATTATTAAATTAGAATCTTTATAATTAGTGTAACCTGTAAAGAAAGGTATTGTCAATAAAAGTTATCTCTTAAAAAATGTAGTAAACCCCTTAAACATCAGGGTGTAGTGGCAGTTCGCGGCCACCCAGCTGATGGTTTACATACCTTGCTGCAACAAAAAGTAAATCAGACAACCGGTTCAAATAAGACACAACGAGCGGATTTTCAAGCTCTTCTCCTAGTCCAACCGCTGTACGCTCAGCTCTTCGGACCACTGTTCTGGCCAAGTGAAGTCCAGCAGATGCTTCATGTCCTGAAGGCAGAATGAAATTTTTTAAGGGTGCCAGTTCTTTATCCCATAGATCAATCTGTTTTTCTAACTCTTCGATGTGCTCCTTCTTCAGCTGCCAGGCCACTTCTTTCCCTTTAGGAGTAGCAAGCTCTGCCCCGACGTGGAAAAGGATCGTCTGGATTTTCTGCATGGCGGTCATAAATTCTTCTTTCTCTGCCCAATCTTCGCGATTTAAGTGGCTGACGGCAAGTCCGATTGCTGAATTGGCTTCATCACACGTGCCGTATGCATCCACTCTTAAATCATTCTTAGCTACACGGTCCCCATAAATAAGAGACGTTTGTCCCTTATCCCCAGATCTAGTATAAATTCTCATCCTTAATACCCCCGTTTTGGATCAATTAGATTCACTAGTTCTTCCTGTTTTAAATAACGTTCCAAGTTCTCGTCAAATACTTCAAAGGCTCTTGGGACGTAATGCGGAGAAATCCCTGAATGGTGTGGTGTTACTGTGACATTTTCCTCTTCCCAGAAAGGATGTTCCTGAGGGAGCGGCTCTTCTTCAAATACATCAAGCACTGCATGGGCAATTTCTTTGTTTCGAATGGCCTCCAGCAAATCTGTGGAGGATACGAGATCTCCTCTGCCCATATTTAAGAACAGACTGGATTCTTTCATCATTTGAAAATGTGATTTGTTCATCAAATAGCGAGTTTCTTCAGTACTTGGCAATACAGCGACTACGAAATCCGCTTCAGGCAGGACATCTTTTAATTCTTCCACCGTATAGGTTTCATCTAAATGAGGTTTCGCATTTCCCGATTTCGATACACCAATCGTCTTCATATGAAAGGCTTTCGCTAACCGCGCCGTTTCTTGAGCAATGGCTCCGGTCCCGAGCAAGACCATCGTCCTGTTATTAATCTCGTTCAAAACAGGTGTACGATCCCATTGATGCTTCGTTTCCTGAGCAATGAGTGTCTTTGCTTGACGAGAAACCTGCAGCAGCATAGAAATGGCGTATTCTGCCATTGGACGTGCATGAATTCCTCGAACATTGGTAACGGTAATACCTCTTTCCTCTATTTCCTCAAACGGCATACGATCCATACCAGCGGATAAAACCATAATCCACTTAAGGTGCTCTGCCTTTTGTATTCTCTCTTTATTCAAATCTTCCCCATATGTAACAAATACATCCGCTTCAGACAAATACGTTTCCGCTTCTTCTATGCCATGACAAAAAATAAATTCTGTTTGCGAATATTTCTGCTCAAAATGATTCCTTATCGACTCAGGAACACGTTTAATGGCTGACACAACTTTCATGGTTCATCTCCTCCCTTACTTCTTCTATCATAATTATAGCTGCGGCTGGCCGCAACGTTGGAGTCTTCCTCAATAAAAAGAACAGCCCCGACTTAACCGTCAGGGCTCGACTCACTTATTGCAGTTGTTCGCGAATGTAGCTTAGAGCCGCTTCCACATGTCCATCCACTTTTACTTTACGAAAATCTTCCGCAAGGTTCCCTTCTTTATCAATGATAAAGGTAGAGCGTTCAATTCCGTAGTACTCCTTGCCGAAATTCTTCTTAAGCTTCCACACACCGAATTCTTCCGCCACACTGTGATCTTCATCCGCTAATAGCAGGAAGGGCAGGTCATGCTTATCAATAAATTTCTTATGGCTTTCCACTGGATCAGGACTTACGCCTAAGATCACGGCGTCCAAATCTGCGAAGCTTTCATGTTTGTCACGGAAATCACAAGCTTCCGTTGTACAACCTGGTGTCATATCCTTCGGGTAAAAGTAAAGGACCACGTTTTTACCTTTGTAATCAGATAAGGATACATTTTCTCCGTTATTTGCTGGTAGAGTAAAGTCTGGTGCTTTTTTTCCTGTTTCTAATGTCATTACAGAGAACCCTCCTATATATAGTCTATACTTATCAGCCTACCTTATCTGTTCGGAAAGTTCCAACATCAGCTATTTCCTTTGTCGTGAAGCCACACCTTCATGACCAGGGCAGCCGGAAGAGCATAGCCAATCATAGCTTCAAATAAGGCTAGCCATCGTCCAAGACCAAGAGGCAGCAAATCTCCATATCCCACTGTAAACAAAGTAACTCCGCTGAAATACATACTCCTCGATACTTCCTCCATCCAAGTTTCCGAAGAAGCAGCCGGCACATCATGAAAGATTTCCAGCCCTCCTACGGATAGTACAGAATACAAGAGTCCGAACCCAATCGTAATAATCGTATAAAGAAGGAGGACAGATATAAATAAATGAAAAGAAAAGATCTTTTGTTCTTCTTCCAGGGAAGTGAAAATCTGTTTTAAGCTTCCGAAAATGATAGCAAGTGCAATGAGAGATAACAAAATAAAAATAATCCATCGACTCCTTTGTCCAAAGGAAGAAAGACAGCACAAGTCTAAAAGCAAGTTACGAATCCATAACATTCTGAATAGCCTAGTAACCTTTATACAAGACAAGAGCAACTTGTCCTCTATAGTTTTAATATGTGAAACCTTACGAATTTATGCGGTTCTCCCCTGCTCAAATCCCTACTGCAGTTAATCTTTAATCACTCTTATATTTATATAGGAAGAAATCCGTTTCACCCGATAGAAGAATATCGGCCCACACGTTTGAGGACGCGCTTGAATATGATAAAGTATTTTGGAAAATAAGGGAATTCCGCGGACGCTTTCGGCTCATTGCTGTTCTTACCCACTCTTCCAATCCCCTGCAATTAATTTCAACTCCTGAAATTTCTTCTTTCTGAAGCAAGAGATCTCTGTCTTGTTTGCAAGTCCGTGCTACAATGAGACTTGAATATTGAATCAACTGGAGGCTGAAACATGAATTTTACTCAATCCGAACAACTTTATACGGAAGCTCAAAAACATATAGTCGGCGGGGTGAATTCTCCATCACGCGCATACAAAGGCGTCGGCGGAGGTACACCCGTGTATATGGAAAAAGCTGAAGGCTCTCACTTTATCGATGCAGATGGAAATGAATACATTGATTATCTTGGGGCGTACGGTCCAATCATTACAGGACATGCCCACCCGCACATAACAGAAGCGATTACGAAAGCAGCACAAAACGGGGTTCTTTACGGCACACCGACCAAGCTTGAGAACACGTTTGCTAAAATGCTGAAGGACGCCATTCCTTCACTGGATAAAGTTAGATTTGTTAATTCTGGAACCGAAGCGGTTATGACTACAATTCGAGTGGCCCGAGCTTACACCGGCCGGAACAAGATCATTAAATTTGCCGGATGTTACCACGGTCATTCTGATCTGGTCCTTGTGGCTGCAGGTTCCGGTCCTTCCACTCTCGGAACCCCAGATTCTGCCGGAGTTCCTACTTCTATAGCTCAAGACGTTATTACCGTACCTTTTAACGATGTTGAACCATTAAAAGAAGCTCTCCATAAATACGGCGATGAAATTGCTGCCGTGATGGTTGAACCGATTGTAGGTAATTTCGGCATCGTGGAACCAAAGGAAGGCTTCCTCGAAGAAGTGAACACATTAACTCATGAAGCAGGCGCCCTTGTTATTTATGATGAAGTAATTACAGCGTTTCGTTTCACATACGGCAGCGCTCAACAGCTCCTCGCTATTGAACCAGACATGACAGCTATGGGAAAAATTATCGGCGGCGGTCTGCCCATCGGCGCATATGGTGGTCGCGCTGATATTATGGAACAAGTAGCTCCGCTCGGGCCAGCTTACCAGGCAGGAACAATGGCAGGAAACCCAGCTTCCATGTCAGCCGGCATCGCCTGTTTAGAAGTTCTCAAACAAGAGGGGATCTATGAAGAAATGGACAAGCTTGGAGAACTGCTGGAGGACGGCATTCACAAGCATGCTGAAACCTACGGGATTCCTATTACCATCAACCGTCTAAAAGGAGCATTAACCGTTTATTTCACCACCCAGAAAATCGAAAATTATGAACAAGCCGAGCAAACTAACGGCGAGCAATTTGCCCGCTTCTTTAAGTTAATGCTGGAGAAAGGCATAAATCTAGCCCCTTCCAAATATGAAGCTTGGTTCCTGACTACCGCCCATACAGAGGAAGATATTCATCAAACGCTAAAAGCAGTCGAAGAATCCTTTCAAATCATGGCAAATGAATAATCACACGCCAAAAATAAGAGTGTCTTAGCCATTATTAAATCCGAACAATGATGAAATGTTCACCCCATTTCCTATCATTGTTCGGATTTTTTCTGACTGAAGTAAAATTTCCAGTCGTTTCACAGCTTCATCCTTTTGAGGGAAGTCCTTGTCTCCAATCCCCATTTTTTATAACTTAGTGTTGCGAACGTTTCCAATCCATGCTAAGATAAGAATATAATTCTGAAAATTCAAACGAATTATGATTACTGTTTTCATTTCTTTCCCTTTTCATAGGTTTCGGTGTAAAACTGAAACCCCTTCCTCTAAAGGAAGCTCGAGCGATCGCAGTTTAAATTGCGATGGCTTATTTTTTTGCGTTCATAACCCTTCTCTCAGTGATTAAACTAATTTGTTGAAGGGAACGAGAAAAAAAGAGTGAATCTCAAATAAAAATTCTATATAATGAGTTCATTGATGCTTAATTCAAAACTTGAAGGATGATGTTACCTTATGAAACTCGGCGCTCGTATGATGAAGACGGGGCTTGCCGTAGCAGTAGCTTTGTATGTATCCAGCCTGCTTGGCTTTGTATCACCATTACTAGCAGCCATTGCTGCCGCCTTTTCGATTCAGCCATCCATTTACCGCTCTTATCAATCGATCATTGAACAAATTCAAGGAAATACTATCGGGGCCCTCATTGCGGTTGTGGCAGTCTTTACCCTGGGGAATGATCCTTTTATCGTCGCATTTGCGATTATTATCGTTATAGGTTTTACAACAAATTTAAAAATGAATGAAAATACCATTTCTCTTGCCGTTGTAGCCGTAATTGCTTTAATGGATTCGACAGATTTAACATTTATCCACTTTGCAGCTTCCAGATTTTCATCGATGCTGCTTGGTATACTTGCCGCTTTTATTGTCAATTTAGTATTCTTACCGCCAAGATATGAAACAAGACTATTTAAGAAGATTGATTTAGCTACGACTGATATTTTGCAGTGGCTTCGGGTTACAACCCGCCAGCTTTCTGATCAGCCTGCGCTTAAATATGAAATCCAGCGTATACAAGACGAAATCCGCTGGATCGATCACACCTTTCTGCTTTATTCCGAAGAACGAACGTATTGGAAAGGAAAACGATTCTCTAAAGGCCGCAAGCTCGTGTTGTTCCGTCATTTAATCACTACCACAAAGAAATCATTCGATGTATTAAAAGCCTTTTACCGGTTAGAATACAAAATCGAGCAAATTCCTTACGAATTTCAGGACGTCCTTGTAGGAGAGCTGGACAAACTGATTAATGCTCACGAGAAATTAGTGCTTAGTTTAAAGGGGCGGATTAAACAAACCCATAAACAATCCCTGCGAACAATTGAAGAACCTGATATCCCGCTCCTCGTTGAGCGATTAACCAATATCTTTGAAGAAAGCGGCGATTCCGATAAATTCGCCTTCCTTCCCTTAGCTTCTCAATTAATGGAATATTATTACCAGCTGGAGAAATTAAAAAGGCTTCTGAAAAGCTATCAAACGCACCATCAGGAAGACTATATAAAAACTTCTGATAAATAACGAAAAGGAGGCCATGTACCGGCCTCCTTTTTTTACGTTCCTAAATATTCTTTTTTGCTGTCATCCAACTGCTGAACTTGGAAGAGATTATAGTAGCCGCCCTGTTTATTCATTAGTTCACTATGAGATCCAGCTTCTACAATTTCACCATTTTCAATGAGGACAATCCGATCAGCATGTGTGATCGTTGCTAATCGGTGAGCTACAATAAAGGTCGTCCGGTCCGAAGCAAGCCGCTCAAGAGCTCCTTGAATAAGGCTTTCACTTTCCAAATCAAGTGCAGACGTTGCTTCATCTAGTACAAGTACAGGCGGGTTCTTAAGGAAAACCCTGGCGATGGCCACTCGCTGTTTCTGACCTCCAGAGAGCTTAACACCGCGTTCGCCTACTAAGGTTTCATACCCATTAGGAAGACTCATAATAAAATCATGCGCGTTAGCCGCCTTAGCAGCCTCAATCATCTCTTCGTCCGTAGCCTCTGGGTCCCCCATTTTAATATTCATCGCAATCGATTCACTAAATAAAATATTATCTTGGAGCACCATGCCAATTTTATCACGGAGTGTGCGTGCTTCTACATCCCGAATATCTGTCCCATCGATGAGGATCCGACCGCTGTTCACATCATAAAAACGCGGAATTAAACTGATCAGAGTTGATTTTCCTCCTCCGCTCATTCCTACAAAAGCGATCGTTTCCCCTTTCTTAACCTCGAGACTAACATTATTTAACACCATAGGTTCATCATCATCATATTTAAAGGATACATTATCAATCGTTACGTCCCCGTGTACCTTTTCAAGCTTTTTGGCATCAGGTTTATCTTTAATATCATAATCCTCATCCAAAAACTCAAAAACACGGTCCATGGAAGCAATGGACTGCGTCAGCACCGTAGCAGAGTTCACTAAACGTCGAAGCGGATTGTATACACGATCCATATACCCGACAAAAGCCACCATCGTACCTACTGTCAGTGCCCCGGTAATTACCTGGTAACCAGCAAAAGTTACAACGAGAAGCGGTGCTAAATCTGTAATCGTATTCGTCACAGAATAGGTGTACGCATTCCAGTTTGTATGCTTAATTGCTTTATTCAGGAAATTCTTATTCTGAACATCAAATTGGTCCTGCTCATAATCTTCTAGCGCAAAACTGCGGATAACCGGCACCCCTTGCACACGTTCATGAAGGTGACCCTGCACTTGTGCTAAAGCCTGGGAACGGTCTCTTGTCAGTCTGCGGAGCTTTGCGTAGAAGTACTTGATGGCAAACCCGTAAAACGGAAATAACAGCACCGATACCAGTGTGAGCCAGGGATCCATCGTCAGCATAATAATAATGGCAATCACAATCGTGAACATGTCGAGCCATATATTCATTAGACCAGTGATTACAAAGGTCTTCGTTTGCTCAACATCATGAATCACCCGGGAAATAATCTCTCCCGTTTTCGTCTGAGAATAAAACCTTAAACTCAAGCGCTGAATATGATCAAACAACTTATCTCGGACATCATACAGAATGTGACTGCCGATCCACTGGGCTAAATATTGACGAATATATTCAACCGGAGGCCGCAAAATCATAAATACGAAAAACGCAGCACCCATGAGCATGAGTAAATGATTAAATTTTTCTGACTGGGCGAGGGAATCAGCATTAATAATATGGTCAATGACATAACGGATAATTAATGGCATTAATAGCGGAATAGAAAATTTTACGATTCCTACAAGCACAGTAATAATAATTTTTCCTTTATACGGTTTTACAAATTGCAAATAGCGTTTAATACTCCCCATACACGTCACCTACTTCCTTTTCTAACCTCTTATTAACAACAATCAAGCGCACCTCCTGGGAAGTGCGCATGGAAGATATTCTTTCCTTCTTATCGATACGTTAAATATCGTTCATACCATTGATCAATAAACTCCGGAGAAAAAGGTCCTTTTCTCTGTCTTACCCACCTAATCAGCGTATCAATATTATTATATAAGATACGATCCAGAACATGCGGGTAGTTCATCTGACGTTTATGCTGATCATATTCATCTTCATCGAGAATTTTATAGGTCATGTCAGGAAAAACTTTAACATCTAAATCATAATCAATGTATTTGATCGCTTCCTCTTCATAAATGAAAGGTGAGCTGATATTACAATAATAATAAACCCCATCTGTTCGTAACATACCAATGACATTAAACCAGTGTCTAGAATGAAAATAACAAATGGCAGGCTCTCTTGTAATCCATCTTCTTCCATCACTTTCTGTAACGGTCGTGCGATCATTCGCTCCGATTATCACATTTCTTGTGCCTTTTAATATCGTGGTACTATCCCACACGCGGTGAAGTTTCCCATTGTGCTTGTAACTTTGAATTTCAATTCTCTTACCTGCCTCTGGGCCGGGCATGTTCTCCCCCCCTTGCTCTTTTCCCGTTTCATTAACCTTCTGTCTATTATAACGACAATTGTAAAGGAATGAAAACAATTAGATTTTCACAATAGGTAACCAAAGTGAAGAGGAGCGGTTAGGTCCCCCGAGCTAAGCCAGCGGCTGGAAGAGGAGCTCCCTTTCTCCTCTGGAAGTCGATGACTTAGAACCGCGTGGACCTGCGACTCGCAGCTGGAGGTAACCAAAAGCGGAAGCGCCTTGGGCAGCTGCGAATTGCATAAGCAAAACCATGGCGTGGCGCTTTTTGCCACAGAATGGGGTTGCTTATGTCACGAGCAGCTAGGCGCTGCAGCTGGATGACCAAAGTGAAGAGGAGCGGTTAGGTCCCCCGGGCTAAGCCAGCGGCTGGAAGAGGAGCGCCCTTTCTCCTCTGGAAGTCGATGACTTAGAACCGCGTGGACCTGCGACTCGCAGCTGGAGGTAACCAAAAGCGGAAACGCCTTGGGCAGCTGCGAATTGCATAAGCAAAACCATGCCGTGGCGCTTTCTGCCACAGAATGGGATTGCTTATGTCACGAGCAGCTAGGCGCTGCAGCTGGATGACTAAAAGTGAAAGCATCAAATAGTGTCTGGACTATATATAATGTCCTCATTATATGAAAAGAAGCCGTCCAAAATTGGACGGCTTCTTCATATTCGGGGGTTTGATACAGGCCAGTAAACAGCCTGACAAGCCTTACCAATTATTCAGACGTTATTTTTTCTTAGCCTGAGATTTTTGGTTTTGCTCACGTACTTGTTGTGCATCAGTTTGTGATGCAGCTTCAGTACCATATTGTTGCTGTTGACCTTTTTGAGCAGCTTGTTGGTTTTGTTGTCTTACTTGGTTTTTGTCTGTACCAGCAGCTGTTTTGTTTTGTTTTGGTTGCTTAGCCATGATTATCACCTCCGCAAAAATTAGTCTGCACAGTTGATCATTTTTCATTCATTAAAAAATAAAATTTTGTATTTCCTCATTAATTTCTTTTTTTTAAGCAAAATAAAAAGACGCTTCTATTATATAGAAGCGTCTTGAAAATACGTTATAAAATTAAAGGCTTTTAGCTCCAATGTATCTAGGGCTCCAGTAAGAGTTAGACAGTGAACTGATTTCTACCCCGCGGGAAGATCCAGCATGGATGAACTTGTTGCCGCCTACATAAATTCCAACGTGAGAAGCACCAGGCTTGTACGTTTCAAAGAAGACCAAGTCTCCAACCTGAAGAGCAGAACGGCTTACAGAAGACAAACGGTTGTCTGCATACATACCGGCCACTGTTCTAGGAAGGCTTACACCTTCTTGGTTGAATACATACTGAATGTAGCCACTGCAATCAAATCCCGATGGAGAAGTTCCTGCCCATACATACGGAGTACCGAGATGTTTTTTTGCTTCCTGGACAATTCCTGAGTTTGAAACTCCTGAATTTGTGGAACCACTATTACTAGAAGAAACATGATTTGAAGAAGAAGAACCACTGTTGCTGTTTCCAGAACTATGAGTAGCTTCACCTTTTACACTTAAACGCTGACCAACTTGAATGATGTCACTTGAAAGATTGTTCCAGCTTTTAAGTGAGGATACGCTCACGCCGTAGTCTTTAGAAATTTTCCAAAGAGAGTCACCAGAACGAACTACGTAAGTGCTTGAGTTGGAAGAACTAGAAGAATGACTTACTTTCTTCGTAGATGATTTGCTTTCATGATTAGAAGCACTTGCGCCGTTGATGCTTAAATGGTCTCCTGTAATGATTAAAGAAGAGCTAAGATTGTTCCAGTTCATAAGATCTCTTACGGATACACCATACTGATGAGCAATTTTGGAAAGTGTATCACCAGATTGAATCGTGTATGTACTCTTGTTAGATGAACTATGTGATGAAGATTTGCTTGAACCATCTTTACTTACTACTAGGTTCTGCCCTACATAAATGATGTTGCTGTTTAATCCGTTCCAAGATTTAATTTGTGAAATCGAACCATCATATTGTTTGCTTAATCCCCAAATTGTATCGCCAGATTCTACTTTGTGTGACTCGTCTGCAAAAACTGTAGTTCCCCAAAGTGACGCACCAAAAATTGTTCCACAAACTGCAGTAGCTAAACGTTTCTTATTCATCGTAAAACCCTCTCTATTTTATAATCTATGAATTTCGTTTCTCATTTACAAAATCTATGTCGGTTTTCCAAAAACTATGTCGTCGTGTGTTTGCTCTGTTACCTATTATTCATAAATTAGTTTTAATTGTAAATAGTGGTAAACATAAAAAAATGTCTATTAATCTCTTATAACCGTTGATATGAAAGCATTCGACAGCTTTCGTTACAGTTAGGTTACAGTTTCGTTACATCCTTTTTATGGTAGTTTGCTAGGAAGAGTATACTTATCGTCTAAACCGTATGAAATAAGGGTTTTTGACACAAAATAAAAGGGAATAGGAGGTTTTTTTTATGTACGTAGGAAGAGATATGTCGGAATTGACAATGGAGCCAAAACAAGCTTGGCAGGAGAAAGAACTAGGTTATTTTCACTATGCTTTATCTCAGGCTGCCCCCTACTTAAACCAAGAAGGAGTGGCGATGTTGAGAGAAATAAATAAGGAAATTGAGCGCCGAGGCGGTCTGCATGCCCGAGAAGCTACTTGGACCAACGGCACTCAATTCCCTATGGATTAATGTGAGTGTGGATCTTCTGATGAGAAACAGGGAATGGAAAGTCCGCAATTTGCTCAGGATCAACAAAGCGAGCACGTTCATGGTCCAGGCTGCCCTTATTCACAACAGCTGTCCGAACTTCCATTTCCCAAATTAAGTGGGAAAACACATGCTTGACACGACTTATTGATTCTCCGAGTTCGACCTCCAAACCATATTCTCCATAAAACCAGCGGGTCGCATTTTGGAGGTCCACATCCGATAGCGGAACCATAGGATACTGCCATAAAGAGGCTAGCAGCCCTTCCCCTGGTCTTTGTTCAATGAGGACTTGATTCTTTTCATTCCTCACAATTAAAGCTAAGAATGGCAACTTCTTTTGCTTTTTCTTTGAAGACTTGACTGGCAGTTCAGTTTCTATTCCTTCCGCAAAAGCCCTGCATTGATTCTGGACGGGACAAAGAAGACAGGAAGGAGATTTGGGGGTGCAGATTAATGCTCCAAGCTCCATTAATCCTTGATTGAAAGAGCTCGGATCTTGCTTTGAAATAAGATGATAAATCAGTCCTTCAAACAATTTACGTGTACTTTGTTTGGCTATATCATCTTCTACCTTCAACACTCTCGACAGTACTCTCATTACATTTCCATCGACGGCAGGCTCAGGCTGATCATAAGCTATACTAAGTATGGCTCCTTTGGTATAAGGGCCAACTCCTTTTAATTCTCCCAATAAATCAGGGTCATTTGGTACTATACCCTCATATTTCTCAACAACTTCCCGAACCGCGTTTTGCAGATTTCTTGCTCGGGAATAGTATCCTAAGCCCTCCCATGCTTTTAACACTTCTTGTTCATCTGCTTCAGCTAACGCCTCTGGAGTTGGAAATTTTGTTAAAAAATTATTAAAATACGGGATTACTGTATCTACTCGGGTCTGTTGGAGCATAATTTCTGATATCCAGACTCGGTACGGATCTTGATTTTCCCGCCATGGTAAGATCCTCTGGTCTTGAGTAAACCAGTTAATGAGCTGAGTTTGAAACTTAGTTTTGTCGAATTTTCCTGCAATATGCTGAATTCTCTCTTGATTTTTCATGTTTAATCATCCTTCGTGATAAACTACTTTTAAACAGACTTGCCAAAGGAGGCAGCTGAAATGGATACAGGTACACACGTTGTCATGGGCGTCGCTTTAGGCGGTCTAGCTACGCTGGATCCGACTGTTCAAGCAGATCCCATGTTATTTAACGCAGTGTTAGCCGGTACGCTGATCGGATCACAAGCCCCCGATTCAGATACGGTTCTAAAATTAAAAAACAATGCTGTGTATATCCGTAATCATCGAGGAATTACACACTCACTACCCGCTGTATTCCTTTGGGGAATCGGAATACCCGCAATCATCCATTTGTTTTTCCCTGAAGTAAACTTTTTACATTTGTGGTTATGGACTTTTTTAGCAGTAATTCTGCACGTTTTCGTAGATATATTCAATGCTTATGGTACTCAGGCTTACCGTCCATTCACACATCGCTGGGTGGCATATGGGTTTATTAATACATTTGACCCTTATATCTTCACGATGCACCTTGCAGGTATAGTGGCATGGAACCTTGGAGCGAGTCCAGGTTTATTATGGATCGTGATCTATTTCGTTATTGCCCTCTACTATGTTAAACGATATTTTGATAAACGTGAACTTGTCCGGCTCATTCACAAGAATTTTGACAATGTTGAGCAAATTGCTACTTCGCCAACACTGAAACAGAATATTTGGCGGATTGCGATTACTACAAATTCGAATTATTATGTCGGCCGCGCTGAAAATGGTCACTTAATCATTCAGGATGAATTTGAGAATAAACACATCGACTACGACGACCCTATTGTTCAAAAAGCTTTGACGGATCATAATATTAAAGCTTTTCTCTCGTTTTCACCGGTCTACCGGTACGAAATGAACTATTTCGATGAATATACGGAAGTTCGTTTTATTGATTTACGCTACCGTTCTAAAGGGCGTTACCCTTTTGTAGCATTAGCTCATATTGACGACGAGCATGGAGACAACTATAAAATATTGAACTCCTATACCGGATGGGTATTTACTGAAGAAAAATTACAAAATAAACTGGATCCAATGAGCAGCCCAAAAGGGTGAGAATAAAAGCTTAAATATAAAAAATTCCCAGATGAGCAAAAGCCGCGTGCATGAGCACTGCGGCTTTTTTTAATGAAGACGTTTCTTCTTGTTAAACAAGTGTTGATATTTAGGGTTTTCGGCTACAAATTCGTGCAGTCTTGGTCCATAATTATCTACCCACTGAATAACAATTTGTTCGGTTAGTTGTTTTCCTTGGTATTCATGGCCAGCCTTTGCACGGGATGCCTCGAAATCTTCCCATAAGAGTTCCACCCATGTGCGGGCCTCATCAATTGTTAGTTGCTCATTTTTATTATATAAACGGTCAGCTAAACGCTGAAATATATCTTCCATCCAATTTCACCTCGTTGTGGCAATGTTTACAAACCATTGTATCACATAGTTTAAACCCATTTACACAGACTAAGCTTGTCTTGTTAAAAGACCAAGGAGGGTAAACCATGCGTAATAAAGCAAAAGACTTTCCTAATGTAAAAATGACACATGCACCTGAGGACGAAAGTGAGTATTTGGCCTTGCGTCCTGACGGGTCTATCAATAATCGCCCGCAAGAACGTGCTGCTCATTCCAGGGACCGTGACATTAATCAAACAGGGAGGAATAAGCGTGGGTCGTAAAAACTACAAACCAATAGCTGACACCTTCCATAAGCCTCATCGAAGTCCTAAGCATTTGAGTAATCTGGTGAATGGCGAAACGGAACAGACGCAATCAGATCAAATCACTCAAACGCAAGTAAAGAAAAGAATGTAAATAAAATAAGAGCGTCTCCCTTAGAGGCGCTCTCTTTTGCATTTTTGCGAAAAGCTGTGACTATCTTTCTAATAAAGAAATCGGCAAGGCTTCTTCTTCCCCGCTCGACTTGCGCTCTTTATTTGGAAGGAACCGATAGCCCCAGGCAAAGATTCCATTCATATATTCAACATAGAAGTGGTGTTCAGGATCTCCGGAAATTTCGTATGTTTCCCCCGCCTTAAAATCGTTCGGATCTAACATATAGGATCTTGCCATTACAATTTTGCGTTCATGAACAGCAAATTCATTAACCATCCCAAGCTGTTCAGCTTTTTGAGCTTTCTCAGTGAGCTCTGCAATTTCCTGCCTTAATTCTTCATGTGTAAAGTCACTATATCTGCGTTCCATAGTTATCCTCCTAATATGCGATAGGAATTTCTTATCATTCCATTTTACATTTTAGCAGGCTTTCTTCACAATTGAAACGTAACGATAAGGAGATGAAACCATGGGAAATGTTTTAATAACAGGTGCAGGTTCTGGACTTGGCAGGAGTCTGGCTCTTACGTATGCGAAAGCAGGCCATACTGTTTACTTGGCAGGACGCACTGAAAGTAAATTATTACTCGTACAAAAGGAACTCAAAGAAAGCGGCTGCCGGGGAGAAGTCTTAATTTGTGATGTTTCCGAGCCGGCCTCGGTAGAAGAGGCATTGAAGCAATTAGATTCTCTTGAAGTTCTCATTAACAATGCAGGTTTAGGTATCTTCGGAGAATTAAGTTCATATTCATCTGAGGACATCGATCAATTGCTTCATACCAATGTAAAAGGAACCATCATAGCAACTCAAATGGCCCACCCTTTGCTGAAGAGAGCTCAAGGACGGGTGCTCAATATTATTTCAACAGCAGGTTTACGCGGCAAGACCAATGAAAGTGTATACTGCGCCAGCAAATTTGCTGTGCGAGGATTTACAGAAAGTCTGCACAAAGAATGGGAGAATGATCCCGTCTCAGCTACGGCGGTTTATATGGGCGGAATGAATACTCCATTCTGGGAAGAGAGCACTCATGTAAAGGATCCCTCTAGCATGAAGAATCCCGACCCTGTTGCTAAGCAAATCATCGATGAAGATGATGGCCGTGAAGCGATCTATATTGATCGTTGACTGTAAATTTACCGATATCGGAATAAGCGCTCAAAGAATTCAGTCTTTGAGCGCTTATTTTAAACTACAAACAAAAAGAACCGGCCAAATAAATGACCGGTTCACTGATTAGAAATTATTCTCCTAATCCTTCTTCTTTGGTTTTTGCTACTAGAGCTTCAACAGCTTCTGCTTCGTCAGACCCTTCAGCAACATATTTGATTTCCGCTCCATTAGGAATTCCCAGAGACATTACACCCATAATGGATTTCATGTTTACTGATTTCCCTTTATACTCTAAGTTTACATCGGATTGGAATTTTCCCGCAATCTGCACTAATGCAGTTGCTGGACGAGCGTGAAGTCCCTCTGCTGATGTGATTGTCATTGTTTGTTCTGCCATGTGAATCTCTCCTTTTGGTTTATCTATAGAATTAGTCTGCTATCTCAATAATATCCGGATCATTAAAATTAACATGTCCAGAAGCCTTCACTTGAACGGTTTGTCCATCTCGAAGATTCGTAAAGACAATTGGAGTGACAGTAGAAGTAGCATGTTCTTTAATATAATCAAGATCCACTTCCATCATCGCTTGTCCTTGCTTCACTTCATCCCCTTCAGAAATAAGCGCTGTGAAGCCTTCCCCTTTTAAGCTAACGGTGTCGATCCCTATATGAACGAGTATCTCCATTCCATTATCTGCTTCGAGACCAATGGCGTGCTTGGTAGGGAATACATTAAGAACTTTACCATTAACCGGTGATACAATCTTACCATCTTCCGGTTCAATCGCAAATCCATCCCCCATCATTTTACCAGAGAATACTTGATCTGGCACTTCTGTAATCGGGATTACTTTACCTTTTATCGGACTTACAAATTTCAGACTGCCTTTATTCACCGGAGATTCTGCTTTCTTCGTATCATTCACTATTTCTGAAACATCTCCTCGGGATCGTGGAGTCTTACCATCAATAATGTCCTGCATTTGGCCGCGCAGTGTATCAGAAACGGGACCAAATATGGCTTGAATATTATTCCCGACTTCCATAACACCTGAGGCGCCCAATTTTTTCAGCCTTTTTTTGTTTACATTTTCTTTTTCATTAACCGATACACGTAAGCGGGTGATACAAGCATCCAGATGAGAAATATTTTTCTCGCCGCCCATGGCTTCTAGAATTTCAAATGGCAAGTCGCCTACTTCCCCCTGGTCTTCCTCGTCATCCGCTTCATCTTCACGACCAGGTGTTGCCAGGTTAAATTTAAGAATTGCCCAGCGGAAACCGAAGTAGTAAATAACAGAGAAACAAAGACCTACAATGATTACCCACCACCAGTCGGTACGGTTAGGCATTACTCCGAACAGAATAAAGTCAATTAACCCGCCGGAGAACGTCATCCCAATTTTAACCCCAAGAATCTGCATAACCATAAAGGATAGTCCTGCAAAAATCGTATGAATACCGAACAAAATTGGAGCAACAAATAAGAATGAGAATTCAATTGGCTCGGTAATCCCGGTTAGGAAAGAAGTTAAAGCAGCAGACGCCATAATTCCTCCTACTACGGCTTTACGCTCAGGTTTAGCCGTATGGTAAATAGCCAGAGCAGCCGCTGGGAGCCCAAACATCATGAATGGAAATTTACCTGTCATAAAGGTACCAGCTGTGAAGTCTACTCCATCTTTTAACTGTTCAAAGAAGATCGTCTGGTCACCACGGACCACTTCTCCAGCTGCATTCGTGTAGCTGCCAAACTCAAACCAGAATGGAGAATAGAAAATATGGTGTAAACCAAATGGAATTAAAGCACGCTCAATGACACCAAATACGAAAGCTGACAGAGTACGGTTCGTGTCGAGCATAAAGTGAGATAGCGTATTTAAGCCATCTTGAGCATACGGCCATACGAAGTGCATGACAATTCCAAGAAACAATGCTGAAAACGCGGTTATAATCGGAACGAAGCGTTTACCCGCAAAGAAACCAAGAAACTGTGGTAATTCAATATTAAAGAATCTCTTATACATAGACGAGGCAAGTATACCGACAATAATACCGCCGAATACCCCTGTTTGCAGCGTAGGAATTCCAAGCACATTGGCAAATGCCGGATCATTCGTCATACTGGCATCAATACCGCCAAATACCCCCATAACGACATTCATAATTAAGTATCCTATAATAGCGGCTAGACCTGCAACTCCATCGCCGCCTGCTAAACCAATCGCAACCCCTACTGCAAACAATAACGGTAAATTATCAAATACAATACCCCCAGACTCAGACATGATCTGAAGCAACACTTGAACCCAGTGAGTCCCAAAGAAAGGAAATTTCTCAACAAAACTATCCTGCGCAAAACTAGTACCAAACGCAAGCAAAATCCCCGCAGCCGGCAGCAAAGCAACCGGCAGCATCAATGCCTTACCAACCTTTTGCAGCGTACCAAAAGCATTCTTGAACATAAACATTTCCCCATTTCATAAAATAACCAACAGCCAACCCTACCACCTAACAA
Organism: Halobacillus rhizosphaerae; assembly: GCF_046719735.1. Lineage (NCBI taxonomy): Bacteria > Bacillati > Bacillota > Bacilli > Caryophanales > Bacillaceae > Halobacillus > Halobacillus rhizosphaerae. The sequence continues at coordinate 58,151 of NZ_JAUTWQ010000025.1, read as the reverse complement.
ACCAACATCAAAAGCGAAGAGGAGCGGTTAGATCCCCCGGGCTAAGTCAGCGGCTGCAAGAGGGGATGGTCTTCCCCCGTTTTATCCAGAAAAAACCATAAAAAAGGCATGAGTATAAAAGATTAAGCAGTTATCAATGGGTACACTTAACCCACTGATAACTGTTAAATCTTCCGATACTCATGCCTGACCTTATCAGTAACACGTAACGTTAGGATTTATTGGTTAGTCGCTGCAAATGAATCGTTAAATAGATCGCTTCTGATTCATCTACAGATTTATTTAGTTGTTTCTGCATCACTTTGATGAGTTTCCACGCAAGATTATAGCACACAGGATACTCTTGTTTCAACATGTTAGCTAAACGTACTTCATCACCAATGCTTTCCTCGTGATGAATGCGGTCAATGACACGATGCAAATGCTGTACGAGTCGGTGGTAATCCACACTATTTTTATCTATAGTTAATCCCATGTTGTTTTCTATTATTGTGACCAATTGGGAAATTAACTGGTTATGTCGATTAATTTCTCTTAAAGTCTTATCGGTTACAGCGCTATGAATGTGAAGGGCAATAAAGCCAACTTCCCCTTCTGGAAATTGAATTCCCATATGGTCATATGCCATAGTAACCACTTCCATAGCAATTTGATACTCTTTAGGATACAGCGATTCGATTTCCATTAAGAAAGGGTTAGAGAATTGCATGTTATTCTTCGCACGGTTGATAGCAAATGCGATGTGATCCGTTAATGCCACGTGGATGTGTTCATTTAACTCCTGCCCCATTCGCTTCTCAACGTAGATTAGAATATCATTCATAAAGTCGATTAAGCTTTCATCAATATGAGGCAGTAAGTTCATATATTGTTCTTTTTCTTTTTCATCACTTAATAGAAAGGTTTTATCCGCTTTCGCAAATGATATCGCTTCGTCCTTCTTGCGATTAAATCCAATTCCCTTGCCAATTAACACCACTTCTTTATATGAAGGATGCTCGGCAATAATGACATTATTATTCAGAACTTTTTTAATGGTCACTTGTTGTTCCATGTTGAAAAGCCTCCACTTAAAATTACCTGCCTTCTCTCCGCTTTTTATTAAAAGCGTTTTCAGCACACTTATAATCTATATCCTATCTTCCTTCTTACGGTTTTACAAGCGCAACGGACGGGGAAATGCTTCATTTTTGTACGAAAACGCTTCCGTGTTGTACAATCGTTAGGGTGCTTTCAGAGAGACAGATTTTTTTAGAGAAAGGAGTGTTTCTAATGATTAAATTATTTATAAGCGACCTTGACGGTACTTTGCTTGGAATGAATCATTACATGAAATCAGAAGATATTTATGCCATTCAGGAATTAACAGCTGGAAAAGTTCAGCTTGCTGTTGCTTCCGGACGTATGGATCATGAAATAAATGAAGTTCTTAAACGTATGGAGGTTTCCGGACACCGGGTCAGTCAAAACGGTGCCTTCGTCTACGACCGTGAGAGTAATAATATTCATTCCAAAACGTTTGATGAATCCACTGCCAGAAAGGTTATGGAGGATATGGAGGAAGTTCCTTTATTGAAGACCGTTTCCACAGCAGATAGGACGTACACTCTTAAGCATAGCAAATGGATTGACGTTATTTCTGAACAGTTATTTCACGAGATCATTGTAGAGCCAAATATGATTGAAGAATTTGGCAAGTCCATTCATCCTTCAAAAATTTCACTGCACGGCAGAGAAGAAGAAGTGATTGAAGCTTCCCGCATGATCGACAAGACTTACGGACAGAATCTGGATAGCTTTGTCTCTCATGAAACCTGCGTGGACTTGATGCCAAAAGCAATAAATAAAGGCAATGGAATTAAGGCATTGCTGCAAGAAATAAATATTAAACCGGAAGAAATTGCATGCGTAGGCGATTCATTTAATGATCTGTCTATGTTTGAATTAACTCCTCATAGTTATGCCATGTCTACCGCACGTCCCGAAGTAAAAGAAAGAGCAAGCCAAGTGGTAGACCATGTCCATGAAGCCATTGAAGATTTAGAAAAAAAGGGACTCCTTTAAAAAATCTGCTCCGCGTTTTATCAAAAACACGGAGCGGATTTTTTAAATTTCCATGCGATGGATCAAATCATACGGCCGAACATAGTAACTCTCTACACTCATTCCTTCATTATTCATGGCGTCGGTAATTCTTACTCTGAACGCCTCTCTCGTTACAAGTTTGTCCATATTTTCTTCTGTCAGCGTTTGAAAGCAAACGTCACTTGTCTCGCCAGGCTGAATCGTCAACTCTCCGGATTGATATTCACCTTTAAATACCATACAGACAATGCCACGGGTTAAATTATGGTATACCCCGGTCATTCCGGTGATCTGAACTTCTGCTCCCGTTTCTTCTAATACTTCTCTTTGTATGGCTTCTTTAAGCGTTTCTCCTGTTTCCATTCTTCCGCCTGGAAGCTCCCACGTATCTGCGCGGTGTTCATTTCTAATCAGCAGAACTTCTCCCCGTTCATTAGTAATGAAGGCAGACACCGAAACAATGTGCTTGGTAAAATGATATTCACCTGTAGATTCAAGGAAATCCTCTTTAGACTCAATAAATAGATCTCCTAATTCTTTTCGGCGTTTTTGAGCTTTTTCATGTAATTCTGATTGACGTATTTTGTTTGTAATCGCTTCATAATCACCAAAGGAATCATATTCCCATAAGGCCATGATCTCTTTATGGTCCAAAGTTACATATCGACCTATAAGACGAGCTCCATGACCTAACTGGTTAGGAAGAAGGTACTCATGAAAGAATTGCGTGAATGCCTCAAAGCTATTCGGGTCAATCGTATAGGTTTTTCTTCGATAGATCATGTGTCTCCTCCATTTAGTTCGAATATCCTGCACTATAATCCACTTAAATTATTCTCTAGATCTGAATAATTTCCTGCTAGAATGCGCTACTTTCTTATGCATCTTCTTCCGTAAGGTATTCATCCATAAATAAGTCGATCAAATCAAAAGTAAACCCTTTGCGATATAACCCGGTTTTCACTTTTTGCTTAAGCTCATAACCTTCATACTTAGATTGAAATTTTCTTAAAAGTTTTTCCCCTTGATATACGACAGCCTGCCATTCAGTATCTTCCTCTTGTTCATCTTTTGGCAGATTGGCAAGAACTTCCTGGATCACATCATTTTGGTATCCTTTTTGCATTAAAGTCTGCTGCAAGTTTTGGATTTGCTGTTTCCAAGATTTTCGGCGGTCTGACTTCATTTTTTTCTGGGCAGACTTTAACGCCTTTTCAACTTGCTTATCAAAAGGGAAAAATTGGAGCGCCTCCTCTGCCTGCCGGGCGGCAACTCCTTTCTCTATTAACTCTTTCTTTACGAGTAACGGCCCTTTACTAGACGTCATTACCCTTGTTCTGACTAGAGAATTAGCAAATTCCTGATCATCCAGCAGGTTTTGTTCATGGAGACGGCGAATGACCTCTTCAATATGATCTTCTTCCACCTCTTTATCCTTTAAATAGTCTCTGATTTCTTTTTCTGAACGCATTCGATAGCTTAAATAGTTAAGCGCAAGGGTAAAGGATTTATGTACAGTGTCTGTTTGGATCATTTGTTCGATGGTTGGTTTGTCAAGTTCCATATTCTTTTGGAGACGGAATTTGACTAATACATCTTCATCTACACTGAAGCTGTATTCTTCTCCATTGCCGTGATCTAAAAAGATATTGTAGCGATTCTTATTCTTTTTCTGAGTCGTGATCCGAGTGAGTTTAGCCAACGTTTGCCACCCCTTTTCCACCTATTGTAGCACGTTTAAACCTCATTCGGTCACGAATAAGAATCGCTTTTCAAACAGAAATCAAGTAAACTAATACAAATGTTTCCAAAGGAGGAACGAGCGATGAATATAGTAATTACTGGCGGTACGGGATTTGTCGGGAGCAAGCTGACGGAACACCTGATACAAGAAGAACACCATGTTTACATATTAACTCGTCATCCAGAAAAGTACGAAGACTCCGAGCATGTGACTCATGTCGGATGGTTGAAGGATGAGTTTCATCCAGAAGCTCACTTGGAAAATGTGGGCGCTATTATTAACCTTGCCGGAGAATCTCTAAATAGCGGAAGATGGACAGAAGAAAGAAAACGTTCGATCATGGACAGCCGTATTCTAGCAACAGAAGCAGTCATTGATCTAATCGATGCCCTGGGTGAGAAGCCTCAGGTCTTAGTGAATGCGTCCGCTGTTGGTTATTACGGTCAATCTAAAATAAAAACGTTTACAGAAGAAACAGACCACCCTGGCCGGGATTTTCTAGCAAACGTGGTAAAAGAATGGGAAGATCGTGCTTCCAAAGCAGTGGAACGAGGGGTTCGAACAGTCTTCATCCGTCTGGGAGTCATTCTTGGTGAAGAAGGGGCCCTCCCAAAAATGATTCTGCCTTACAAATTAATGGCCGGCGGGAACTTAGGATCAGGTGAACAATGGATGTCATGGGTGCATATTGATGATGTGGTCCGGTTGTTTGCTTACGCCATTCAAGCGAAAGACTTAGAAGGACCAGTGAATGGTACCGCTCCCCACCCCCAGCGAAATAAAGATTTCGGCAAAACACTCGGAGATGTACTAGACCGCCCTCACTGGCTTCCGGTGCCGGGATTTGTCTTAAAAACTGCACTTGGAGAAATGAGCATGCTTCTGTTGGGCGGTCAGTCGGTGGTTCCTAAAAAAGCGATATCTCACGGATACCATTTTAAATACCCTGAATTAAAACCGGCACTTCAGTCCATTTTAGTTAAAGAGTAAACAATTGAAGGCAGGTATACTTTTTTTATGCCTCAAATGGACCAATGTTCCGTATAATAGAAGTAATAATAACGGAAGGGCTAGATGCTGATGATTACAGTAATTAAGAATGTAACCATTCACCCTGTAACTTCTTCAAAGATTCCAAACGGCACTGTCGTGATTGAAGATGGAAAAATAAAAGATTTCGGCCCAGACATCCCTATTCCTCCAGATGCTGAAATGATTGATGGAAAAAACGGGGATTTATATCCAGGCTTTATTGATGTTCACACTCACCTCGGTCTTTACGATGAAGGAACAGGCTGGGCAGGCAGCGATGCTAATGAAACTATTGAAGCCGTGACTCCTCATTTAAGAGCCATTGATGGAGCCCATCCGCTTGATCCCGCTTTCTTTAATGCACGTAAAGCAGGTGTCACCACGGCCCACATCATGCCAGGCAGCGCGAATATGATTGGAGGGACCACCTCCGTCATCAAAACCGTTGGTCATACGATAAACAATATGATTTTGAAAGAGACGGCCGGGCTCAAACTTGCTCTAGGCGAAAACCCTAAACGAGTCCATTCTCAGTCCCGTAACGCTTCCATTACCCGTTTAGGAATTATGGGCACGCTGCGTGAAACATTCTATGCGGCCATGGAAAGTACAACTCCTAATCACTTACGGGTGAAGCCAATTTTACAAGCCTTAAATCGCGAAATTCCAGTTCGAATCCATGCACACCGTGCCGATGATATTATTACAGCACTTCGTTTTGCGCGTGAATTCAACCTGGACCTTCGCATTGAACATTGTACTGAAGGCCATCTGATTATAGATGAGTTGTCAGCTTGGGATGATCTCCAAGTATCTGTCGGCCCCACGTTTACACGAATGTCCAAAATTGAATTAAGAAATAAAACCTGGCAGACCTATCATATTCTGCACGACCACGGTATTAAAGTATCTATTATGACGGACCACCCTTATACACCGATCCAATACCTAAATGTCTGTGCTGCACTCGCTGCCCGTGAAGGGATGAGTATAGAGGATGCTCTCCGCGGCATCACCATTACTCCCGCAAAGAATCTCGGCATTGATGACAGAGTCGGATCAATTGAGAAAGGGAAAGATGCGGACTTTGTTCTTTGGAATGGACATCCGTTTGAATTCATGTCCAAACCCATATGGACGATGATTGATGGCGACATCGTTTATATCCAAGAATAACCCTATGTCAGCCTTTTGCGGCACCACAAATCAATAAATCCGCAGTAAAAGATCAGCTGATTATTCTCCTCACTTCTTAAGGAAATTCAACTGATCTTTCGGGTGAAAAATTTAAGTTAAATTAACAAAAAAATTATTCACTTTTTTCTGAAAATCGCTTATTATAAACTTAGATGATCACGCTATTGATCTTATCTGTAACAGGGAAGGCAAATGGTGCGCCACCAGCAAACGCTGGTTCTAGTGGGTTCGATTCCCACCCCGAATTTTTGTGAGCTGTTGATAAAAATTCGAGGGTGGTCCGAACCTGCTGAGCGTCTGTTTTCCTACGTTCAGACTACCCTCCTCTATTCATAAGGAGGGATTTTTTATGCTAAAAAAACGTGATTTGCACGACGCCCCGTTTTTGTTTGAATTAATGAGCCACCCAGAAGTATTTCCGTATGTCCGTCACAAAGCCGCGTCCACAGATGAATTTTACTTCTTAACCAAGCAGACTATTGAAGCAGAAGATCGGGGAGAAATCATTTCACGAACCATCCTTGATGAATGGGGGCAGCCCATTGGTACCATTAATTTATTTGATATTCAGGAAAGGAAAGGATTCCTCGCTACTTGGATAGGGCAGCCTTACTTTGGTAAAGGCTATAACAAAACTGCGAAGGATGCTTTTTTCGAGGAATTATTCTTTCAGCTCGATATAGAGGCCATCTTTATGAAAATCAGGCGATCCAACCAGAGATCTATGAAAGCGGCGTTAAAGCTGCCTTATCTGGTATCTGCAAATGAACAGTATCCAGAAGTTCTATCCTGGATTAATCGAGATCAGGATGTTTATGATTTGTTCGTCATTACGAAAGAACAGTACTTGTTTCATTACTATGGAGAACAAGATAACTCAGAAGAAATTCTACAAGCATAACCAAATTATCCACAGACGTTATCCACAACGTTGTGTATAATGTTAATAACTGTAACCACCCCTTATTTCATGCATACTAAAACCTTGGCATTATGTGAATAAATCTATCCACACCCCTGTGGATTTTGTTAACAAATAACCCCCTCTGTGATTAGAAGGGGGTTATTTGCGTCTATTCTTATGAAATAGATGGGAATGGAGCATGAGCATTCTCCGTTTCTTTTTCCTTTAATCTTTTTAGGGGAAGTTGTATCTCTGGCGTTCCATAAACCCCAGGAGCAATCTCAAATTTATTAAATACTAAATTCAGCATGTCCCCGCGGATATAGAAAGCTGTGTTAGGACGAACACTGCTAAATGTTTTCACAAAATAGGTATCCGGTTCTTTTGCTAACTCTTTCTTTACCTGTTTGTTTACTTCATCCATTTCAAATAGCTCATTCAAAGCCAGAACCTTGCCACGTTCCCGATCATAAAAATTTAAGGAAGTGACTGTAGAGGTATAATTATTTCCTCTCGAAATATGTGACGTTAAGACCACTGAATAAAACTGCTCCTCTCTAAACACAGCAGCTTCTTCATAATATAAAACCGGAAATCCCGACATCTCTTCGGCAGCTCCTCTAATCTCACTGCTCGTGTCCTCAAGTTTTTGAATGATTTTTTCATTAATTTCCTTTTGAAGCTGTCTATTCTTTAATGCTTCAAACACAGGATAATCCACATGAACTTCCCAATCTTGATTGACTTGATCTTTATGCTTAATCCCATATCGACTAGCAGCTTCTAACGGATTTGAGAGCCCAATAATGACCACACAAACTAATAAAAGACCTAAGAAACGTTTCAATTCAATCCCTCCGTTTCCTCTTAGTTTGACCAAAATTATCAAAAGTACAGAAGGAAGCAGAAAATATTTATCGAAAATGTAGATCTAAGTCAAAACAACTCTAAAATATTCCAGTTACCTATTGTATTTCTTCCGCTGTCTGTTACAATAAATAACAATTTTATAGAAGGAGGGAGAACTATGATCCGAAGGCTGCAAGAAACTGATAATGAAATTTGTCAGCAGTTGATTTCTCAAAAACCTGCGGAAAATTTATTTATCATCGGAGATATTGAGAACTTTGGCTATGAGCAGGATTTTCAAAAGCTTTGGGGAGACTTTAATGCAGACGGTCAATTAAAGGCAGTGCTGCTGAAGTATTCCAGCAACTACATTGCTTACGCTGAAGATGAATTTAATGCGGAAGGATTCGCCGCAATTATGAACAAGGATCCAGAATTTAAAGAACTCTCAGGACTGCAGTCCATTACAAGTAAGATTCTCCCTCATATTGAAAAAGCATCACCCAAAACCCGTTCGCTTTATTATGCAAATTGTGAATCCATCAACCAGTTAGCTCCGTCATCTGCTCTTGAAAAAGTAAAATTGGCTTCCGCAGAGGATGTTCCTGCTATCGCTCATCTGCAGTCGCAGATTTCTGAATTCGAAGCCGATCCTAATCGAGAAGCAGGTCTGCTTAGAGGCATCGAAAACGGTTCTGCCCGAACTTATTTTATTCATAATGACCAGGAGATTCTCTCCTCCGCCTCGACAACCGCCGAGAATTCCATGTCGGCCATGGTTGTAGGAGTATGCACCCATCCGGAACATTCGAGAAAAGGGTACGCAAGCTTATGTATGACAAAGCTCTGTGAAGACTTGTTAAATGAAGGGAAAATGCTCTGCTTATTTTACGATAACCCTAAAGCAGGCAGTATTTATAAACGATTAGGATTTAAAGATATTGGAAAATGGATGATGCACGTGTTCCAAGCTCAGCCGGAGAATGCCGCCCACTCTTCCTAGGCCATCACTTTTCGATAGCAAATTGAGGTTTGTCTGTCGTTTAGAAGGGAAAACCTTTTACATCCTTATTCATGTCGAGAAATAAGGATTGGAACAGGAAAGGAGAATGAATGATGGACCAACTCATGTTTATTCAAACTGGAATGGGGACCGATGTCCACGGACAAAATATTACCAAGGCATCCGTCCGTGCTATAAAAAACGCCATTCATACTAACTCTATGCCTGGTATTCGCACGGCGCTTCCTGAAGGATCGCTGGACAATATGAAAATCAATGTAAAGCTTGCCCTGCCTTGTGATAAAGATAAGCTGAATCATGAAGAAGTGAAGCAGGCGATCCCTTACGGCGAGGTTTCCATAGAAGTCTTAGATGGCGGTATGCTGACGACTAGCGGTATTTTTCTTGAAGACAAAGAAGATAAAAATGATCAAATGTATATCGTGAACGCCGCTGTAGAAGTTGGTTATTAATTGCAAAAGCTCCCCATGAGAGGGAGCTTTTTTTCAAGAAGGATCTTCTTCTTCATCCTGCTTATCCATATAGCGGTCATAGTGGATATTTCTTTCAATATGAACATGCTCTTCTCCCGTATATCCCTGAATATCCGTGGATACGAATGGTTCATATTCTTCCACATACCCCACACCATCCTCACTGTCCATAAGGGATGAGCCTTCATACACCATGCTTGTCTGATTAAAAGAGGCAACTTGCTCATAAGCATCCTGTTCATTATACCCCGTCATGCCATCATCGGTTCCATACTCCTCTTCCAAATTCTCAATAACTTCTTCCTCTACCGGGCGGTCTGTTGAGATATCTTGGTTTAAAGATGCCTTCGCAATCGTTCGTGCTGTAGGCAGAGCTTTCAATCGTTCATAAGGAATCGTTTTCCCTGTCGCCTCACAGATCCCATAACTTCCATTTTCCATTTGAGTTAAAGAATAATGAATATCGGAAAGTTCTTCTTTTAAATGTCCCAGCAAAGCGATATCTTTCTCTCTTTCATACAATTCTGTTCCTGAATCAGCGGGGTGGTTATCGTATTGAGATAATTCACCAGAGGACATGTCACTGGCAAATCCGCGTTCTAATCCTAACTGATCTGTATTTACCATCCGTTGCTCTATTTCATGTTTTCGTTGTTCTAATTGGTTTTTCAACTGGGTATAATCCATGATTTCCACTCCTGTAAAGTAATTGTCCTTAGTTTGGCTCAGGATTGGTCACCTATTCAAAAGACCGGAGCATTTACGGCTAATCGTTCCGATATTGTGAAGAATATGTAAGTAACAAACTTCTTGAAAAGCGATTCGTACCTCGGAGCCCCTACAGTCTCAACAAATGTCTCGATTTCAAGTCTTCCACAACCCTACTTTAACTATGAGATAACAAAAAAAGAGACCAAATCCTGTTCAGGCTGGTCTCCTCTTTGTATTCTGTTTCCTCTATTGAACATCGTAACAATTCTATTTACGAAGAGCTTCTAAGAAATCTTCTTTCAGATCTTCGATGTCTTCAAGTCCAATGGATACACGGACTAAACCATCGGCAATACCGAGTTCAGCACGACGCTCTTTCGGAATAGAAGCATGTGTCATCATAGCTGGAACGGAAATCAGACTTTCCACTGCTCCCAAACTTTCAGCAAGCGTAAAATATTTTACATTTTTCAATACTTGATCTGCTTTTTCACCACTGCCGACGTCAAACGAAATCATACCACCATTGCCTCTAGCCTGGCTTTGATGAACGTCATGACCTTTATGTCCCGCTAACCCTGGATAATAAATCTTCTTCACTTCAGGGAGTTCTTCCAAGAATTCTACAAACTGGCGCGTATTTTCTTCGATCTCTTCCATACGGATTCCGAGTGTTTTGATTCCTCTCATCAATAACCAAGAGTCCTGCGGTCCAAGAATGCCGCCAGAGGAATTAAGAACAAAGTGTACTTCTTCAGCAAGCTTTTGCGAATTCACGACTACTAGACCAGCGACAACATCACTATGGCCGCCTAAGTATTTCGTTGCACTATGCAGAACAATATCCGCCCCGAATTCGATTGGATTCTGCCAATAAGGCGTACTGAACGTATTATCCACGATAAAGGTTAAATCTTTAGATTTAGCCAGTTCAGATACTTTTTTCAAATCTGTAATTTTAAGAAGCGGGTTGGTCGGCGTTTCCACATAAACGGCTTTTGTTCGATCTGTAATCGCTTGTTCGATGTTCTTCACATCACTCGTATCTACAAAGCTTACATCCAGGCCAAAGCGATTGATCACATTGTTTACTAAACGGTATGTGCCTCCGTAAACATCATCCGTGAAAATCACATGATCGCCTTGGTTGAAAGTCATAAGTACAGCGGTAATAGCTGCCATTCCAGAGCCAAATGCGAAGCCGGCATGACCGCCTTCAAGCTCTTTAATCAGTTCTTCTAGAGCAAACCTAGTAGGGTTTCCTGTCCGGGAATACTCGTATCCGCGGTGCTGGCCGACTCCATCCTGACGATACGTACTTACTTGATAAATCGGTACTGATACGGCACCTGTTTTGTCATCACCTGTAATGCCGCCATGTATTAGTTGTGTTTTCTTTCTCATAGCTTTTCCTCCTCATAAATCCCTTGACTTAAATAACGATCGCTGCTGTCAGGAAAAATTGTAACAATTTTAGTCCCGGGTTTCGCTTGTTCTGCTTCTCTCAAGGCAGCTTCAAAGGCAGCGCCGGAAGAGCTTGCGACAAGCAAGCCTTCATTCAATGCTAATTCCCGAACTCTTTGAAAGGCCACTTTATCAGTAACGGTATGAACAGCATCGAAATAGCTGTCATCCATATAAAACGGCATAAATTCCATGCCAATTCCTTCTGTTTTATGTGGACCAGGCTCTCCACCATTAATCACGGAACCTTCTGGCTCTACGATCACCGTTTTCGTGTGCTTGTTTTTCTCCTTTAAGAACTTGGATATTCCCATAAACGTGCCACCGGTGCCTGCACCAGCAAGAAAGACATCGATCTCACCATTCATATCTAAATAGATTTCGGGTCCAAGTGTTTCATAATAGGTATCCGGATTCGCCTGATTGTTAAATTGCTGTGGACTAAACGAATTGGGAACCTCTTTACAAAGGGCATTGGCTTTTTCAATGGCTCCGCGCATACCTTTGTCCGTGGGGGTATTAACTACCTCTGCCCCAAGCGCTCTCATTAATGTTTGTTTTTCCTGGCTGAATTTCTCAGGAGTTACAAACATCACCCGGAACCCTCTGCCGATTGCAGCGAGTGCGAGCCCTATCCCCGTATTCCCAGCCGTCGGTTCAATAATAGTCCCCCCTGGGTTTAGCAGATTCCTATTTAATGCATCTTCAATCAGTTTTAAACCCAGGCGGTCTTTAATACTGCCGCCTGGGTTCATAAATTCAAGCTTCGCAAAAATGCGCGCTTGATTCGGAATATCCGAGTGTGTCAGTTCGATCATAGGTGTATTTCCGATTAGTGATTGTACGTTCTTCACGTAGCTCATAGCTGCTTCAACCTCCGCTTATTGAAAAACTTCCGTCCATTCATCACGTTTATTTAACAATTCACGGGCAAGTTCCTGAGCTCCTTCTAAGCTGTGGCTTGCAGCGAATCCACATTGAACTTCGTTGCAAGCTGGTACTTCTTCAGCTTGAAGGACATCATTCAACGTTTTCTCCACCACTTGAAGAATATTATCATAGCTATCATCGTTCATTACAGCTAGATAGAAACCTGTCTGGCAGCCCATCGGCCCAATGTCAATAATACGATCATGGTGATTACGACTGTTCTCTGCCATCAAGTGCTCCAGGGAATGAAGGGCAGGCATATTCATATGTTCTTTATTGGGTTGTTTTACTCGAATGTCATATTTGTAAATTTTATCGCCTTTATCACCCTCTGTAACTCCAACGAGTCGTACATAAGGTGCTTTTACTTTGGTATGATCCAGGTTAAAACTTTCTACGTTCATTTGTGTCATAAGATCATTCTCCTTTTTTTGCCTGAATGAGCCAGGCGTATTTGTTCAGTTGTTTAAAACTTACCTCAAATCCTTGCGTTAAAAACATCTCTTTCAAATCTTCCAGACAGCTATAATACTCTTCCTGCAAATCCTGTGCTAAATTTAAAAATCCTGCTTTTTCAGCATTTTTAATTAACGTCTGTTTATGATCCTCATCTTTAAATAAAGTATCAATAAAGATGATCTGACCTTTTGCCTCTAATTGATGGTAATATTTAGCTAGTGCCGCTATTTTCTCATCAGCTTTTAAATGATGGAAAGCGAATGAACTAACGATCGACTGTACCGGCGTCTGCAGGGATGGATAGTTTATGAAGTCCCCTTCATAAATCGCCGCTTCCGGGCATTTCATGGCCGCTATTCTCCGCATTTCTTCTGACGGTTCAATGCCGATAACGACTTTATTTTTATCCACCATTTTTCTAGTTAAATTAGCTGTCCCTACACCAAATTCTATCACAGGTGAAAGGGATAAGTCTGCTAACTCTTCAAGCATATCATGATAGCCTTCAAAAACCTCGCGATATTCAGGATCTTTTCCAGCTACTGTATCATCATAGGAACTCGCCCATTGATTAAAAAGGTCGACAAATTCTATTCCCATCTATTTCAACCCCTCATTGTTTATAATTCCAATCTGTAAACTCGGAATTACATGTATAATGTATCATATTTCAAAAGGGACTACAACGGAAGCACTTTTTCACAATTTTTCTTCACTTTCTTGATTGAGATTTCTTTCCATTGACACTTTATAATTATGATATGATACAAGATTAGAAAGGTCTCTAATTACGAATGCTAAACGGCTTTTTTATTATAAAGGAGGTCCAGCGATGACCACCGTCATTTTAGCTGAAAAACCAAGCCAGGCAAAAGCCTATGCCGCTGCTTTTCGAAATACGAAAGCCAAAGACGGCTATATCGAAGTCAACGATGATCAATTCTTTCCTTCCCCTGCTTACATTACTTATGGATTTGGGCACCTTACCCAGCTGGTTGAACCCAGTCATTATAAACAAGAATGGAAGCAATGGAAGCTGACAACGCTGCCGATTCTGCCAGACCAATATAAATTTGAAGTCCCTAAAGATAAAAGAAAACAATTCTCCATTGTAAAGAATCTATTAAAACAGGCCAGTGAAATTATTGTCGCGACCGACCCGGATCGTGAAGGGGAAAATATCGCCCGCAGTATCATACAATTAGCCGGACAAAGCCGCAAACCAACGAAGCGATTATGGATAAATTCATTAGAAGTGGAAGCCATTAAACAAGGGTTTCAACACTTACAAGACGGAAAATCTTACTTATCCCTGTACGAGGAAGCACAAACACGCCAGATTGGCGACTGGCTGGTCGGCATGAATGGCTCACGGCTGTACAGCCTGCTTCTTCAAAAGAAGGGGATTCGCGAATCATTCAGTATCGGAAGAGTCCAGACCCCTACGTTATTTATGATTTATCAGCGTAAAAAGGAAATCGATGAATTTACGCCCGTCCCTTTTTACGAATTACTAGCAGACGTTAAGGTTCAGGAAGGTCAATTTCAGGCAAAGTACCCGAAGCAATTTAAAAACAAAGAAGATTTACATCAGATCATCAAGAATCATCAATTAGAAAAAGAAAATGATGCGATTATTGAGAAACTGCAGAAAACGAAGAAAAAAATGGGGTCTCCTAAGCTGCACAGCCTTTCCACCCTGCAAACGAAAGCAAATAAAGTTTGGGGAATCAGCCCGAGCCAAGTACTGAAAATGATGCAATCGCTTTATGAGAAGAAGCTGCTCTCCTATCCGCGAACGGATACGCAGCATATTACTCCCAGCGAATTTAGTTACTTAAAGGAAAATCTAACTTCTTATCAGCAATTAGCCAATCAATCTTTTGAGCCCACTTATCTTCATGCTCGAAAGAAATTCGTCGACTCTTCCAAGGTTCAGGAACACTATGCGATCATTCCCACTAAGAAGATTCCGACCAAAGCAGTCATTGACCGTCTCTCCGATCGCGAGAAGAAGATTTATTTTGAAGTCGTTCATACCACTCTTGCCATGTTTCATGATGATTATCACTTTGAAGAAACAAAAGTGGACGTTAATATTCATGACCTGATTTTCAAAGCGACAGGTAAAGTAGACATCAAGAGAGGCTGGAAAGAACTCTTTGGTAAAGAGAAAGCAAGTAAGCAGGATAAACAAACACCTAAACTTCCTGTCATCCATCAAGGGGAAAACTGTACAGCTTCTTTAAAAACGAAAGAAGACATGACTAAACCGCCCAAGCCTTATACAGAGGGACAATTAATTACCATGATGAAAACAGCAGGTAAGATGATTGAAGATGAAGTGGCGCAAGAAACCCTTAAGGAAACCGAAGGAATAGGAACAGAAGCTACACGAGCCAATATAATTGAGACGCTAAAGAACCAGAACTATATTTCTGTAACAAAAAATAGTGTAACCATTACTCCAAAAGGAATTATCCTCTGCCAGGCTGTGGACGAGACACTGCTTGCCAGCCCGGAAATGACCGCCAAATGGGAACAGTTTTTGAAAAAGATTGGTCAAGGTGATGGCCAGCAGAAAACCTTACTGAAAAGTATTGAAAAATTTCTCTATCATCTCATCAGCCAGGCCCCGAAAGATATTGACAGCCGGCCGCTCGATACTGCTATTCAACAAGCTCAGATTAAAGAAGAATTGGCCCTTTGCCCTTCCTGTAAAAAAGGGTCCATTATAGATAAAGGCAAGGTTTACGGTTGCAGCCAGTACAAAGAAGGATGTCAATTCGTTATTCCTAAACGATTTCTAGGGAAATCCATTAGTGCGACGAATGCAAAAAAACTCTTGGCAGGTAAAAAAACCAGCCTAATCAAAGGGATGAAAGGAAAATCGAAGAAACCGTTTAATGCTTATTTAAAGTTGAAGGATGGAAAGCTGGAATTTGAATTTGCCCAAAAGCGCAAACGTTCTTCTGCGTCTTCATAAATCTACTTTCAAAAATGCTGAAGTACTTAAAGTTTCAAAGTCAGCGGCTTACAACTATTATTCACCAGGAAACCCGATCCAAAGAATTAAATTGGTTCGGGTTTTTTCGTTAAGGCTGCTTTTTTTCTATTTCGGATCATGGTTGCAGAAATTGCCCATATAGTAATAAAGACGAGGACTGTAAGGAGGTAGCACATGGATATAAGAGTGAGAAAAGGTGACACTCTCTGGTACTATGCCAACACCTTTAATGTTCCATTACAATTGATTATAGATTCTAACCCTGCTGTCTCTCCCAGTGCACTGGGCATTGGTCAATTGATTAAAATTCCAGGGTATAGATCCACCACCTATCAAATCCAGCCCGGCGACACATTTTGGAAAATCGCTTCCGACAGAAGAATTTCTATTGATACTTTATTTCTGTTGAATCAGGATGTAAATCCCAGCAACCTGCAATACGGTCAATCGATTATTGTCCCCGTCCGTGTCACATACCGCATCATAAATAGTAATCAAAACTATAGCTTTAAAACGCTGTCAAGTCACCTCAATCAACTGGCTGAACTTTATCCCTTTCTAAGACGAGAAACTATCGGCAAAAGTGTTATGGGGAAAAATCTCGATGAATTACAGATTGGCAGAGGGTCGAAAATTATTCATTGGGATGGGTCATTTCACGCTAATGAATGGATTACCTCCGCTATCATCATGCAATTTCTTAATGATTATTTGCTTGCTCTTACGAATCAAGAAACCATTCGCGGCGTCTCTATTCTCCCTTTCTATAACCAAGTGACTGTTTCCATTGTTCCTATGGTCGACCCTGATGGCGTAGATCTTGTGCTCAATGGCCCTCCGGAAGGAACTTATGGGGAAGAAGCGTTAAGAATTAACAAGGGTAGCCAGGATTTTTCTGGATGGAAAGCAAACATCCGCGGAGTTGACTTAAATAATCAGTATCCTGCCAAATGGGAAGTAGAAGCGGCCAGAAAGCCGAAATCTCCTGCACCAAGGGATTTCCCTGGTTATCAGCCTTTAACTGAACCTGAAGCCGTGGCAATGGCGGAGCTTGCTGGGAAACGGCAATTTGAAAAACTCCTTGCTTTCCATACGCAAGGAGAAGTGATTTACTGGGGCTACGAAAACTTGGAACCCCCGAGATCACAAACGATTGTAAATGAATTTTCCAGAGTAAGCGGCTATGAACCGATTCGCTTTGTTGATAGTTATGCTGGTTACAAGGACTGGTTTATTAAGGTATGGAGACGTCCGGGTTTCACAGTGGAACTCGGAAGCGGTCTTAACCCACTTCCCCTTAGCCAATTTGATGAAATCTATCAGGAAGCTCTTGGAATTTTCTTGGCAAGTCTTTATATGTAAAGCAGAGAGTCCTATCACAACTAAAAAAGCAGCGATGTCGATATCCAGACTTCGCTGCTTTATTTATAAAAAATGAAGACACCATTATTCAGGCGGTATCTCCAGCAATTCTTTAATCTGATTAATATGATGATCATCGTGTTCTTTCAACTCAATAAAATAGTCATAAAGCGTGATTGTTCTTGAACGCATATGAACGTCTTGAGTGAATTCCTCTACCTCAAAATGTGAAATAGCCTGAAGCAGTAACCGTCGGGTATCACAGAAGGATTCGATCGTATCACTTTTTTCTTCATCTCTTGCTTGAATGGCTGCTTGAGCATTAATCACTTCCGAATTTGGAGCTACAGGCATTTTCTGCTGCGTAAAGATATAGGGTAGCCTTTCGTTCAGCACGAATTTGTCCCATGCAACAAGATGACGAATCACTTCTGCCACACTCCATTTACCAGGACTAATCGGCAAGCGCCAATTCTCATCCGTCATATCCGTTAAAGAATGAACCCATGTTAAGGACTGTTCATAATGGTCAATAATTTCCTCTTTCTTATTCAAAATTGCATGTTCCTCCATCTTTCCACTCCTAAGTATTGCAGATTAGAGGTGAGATTGATCCATATGCCCTTGATGTTTTTGAATGATATGCAGTGCTTGATCAAAGTCCTCCTCGTGAATTTGAAAATGCAGAAGATGAGTCAAATGCTCGTCATTTGAACCAGGCGCCGCTTCATCGTCAGGGTCTAACGCACCCGCTACACCAGCTCCCGCTCCAAATTGATTCGCCCCGCCCAATGGAATAATAGAAGTAGTTAAATTTGCATCCTCAGGTATCGCTTCAACTAACTCATTCTCTGTCCTAAGTGACTGCAGCTCCGCTTTAGCACTCTCCGCATCATTCTCCGTCTTAAAATAAGCCTCAACATGTTTAGACATAACTACCAATCCCTTCAAAATAGCTAGTACTTTTATAATAGCCCATTTCAAAAAAACAAAACATTTAATTAATAGTGGAGGCGCCTTGATAGACACGACAAGCATAAGTACAGCGGCGCCGTGACGGTCTTTGTCACAGAGGCGATGAACTTATGTCTCGAGTGTCTAGGCGCTGCAACTGGATATATTAAAAGTGGAGGTGAGCGGTTAGATTCTTCGGGCTAAGTCATCACCTTCCCCCTCTGGAAGGTGATGACTTAGAACAAGGCATCAAAAAAGCTCCTCCTTAGAGAAGCTTTTTCAAGATCAGTTTATATGTTCCTTCGCCAGTTGAAGCTGCTTATAAACCTGGTCAAAGCCTGTTCCTCCCTGGCTGTTACGAGCAGCTACCACATGATCGGGGGCTAGTTTTTCATAAATATCTTCTTCAAATAAATCTGAGAAGCCTTTGTATTCATCCATCGTTAATTCAAGTAAATATTTTTGCTGCTCAATGGCATACAGCACGATTTTCCCAATCACTTCATGCGCTTGACGGAAAGGAAGTCCCTTGACGGCTAGATAGTCAGCAATATCGGTCGCATTAGAGTAATCTTCTTGGACGGCTTGTTTCATGTTTGCCTGCTTCACTTCCATTGATTCAAGCATAGGAGCAAGCAGTGAAAGCGCACCATCCAGCGTTTCTACTGTATCAAACATCCCTTCCTTGTCCTCTTGCATGTCTTTATTATAAGCAAGCGGCAGTCCTTTCAAGAGAGTGAGCAACCCCATTAAATTCCCATAAATACGGCCGGTTTTTCCGCGCAGCAGTTCAGGTACATCCGGGTTCTTTTTTTGCGGCATAATACTTGAACCAGTGCAGAAGGCATCATCAAGCTCTACGAAATTAAACTCCTGGCTGCTCCAGAGAATCAATTCTTCAGATAAACGGGAAATATGGGTAATTAAAATAGATGAGATCGATAGAAATTCTAAAATAAAATCCCGATCGCTGACGGCATCTAGCGAATTAGGATAAACATAATCAAAACCTAGCGTTTCTGCGGTCATCTCGCGATCAATCGGATAAGGGGTACCTGCCAGGGCAGCGGCCCCGAGCGGAGACCAATTGATCCGCTTTATACTATCCTGCAACCGCTGCTTATCACGTTCAAACATCCAGAAGTAAGCGAGCAGATGATGACTGAATGAGACCGGCTGGGCTCTTTGTAAATGGGTGTATCCTGGAAGAATCGTTTCCACGTGAGTATCTGCCTGCCCAACGAGGGCGGATTGAACCGCTTCTACGAGATGAATTAAATCTTTTGTTTTTTCACGAAGATACAGGTGCATATCCGTAGCCACTTGATCATTACGGCTTCGGCCAGTATGAAGCTTGCCACCTACGGGACCGATTTCTTCAATAAGAAGCTTTTCGATATTCATGTGAATGTCTTCATCCGCTACAGTAAATTCTGCTTCATCATTTTTAATTTTTTTCTGGACAATCTCCAGCCCCTGCTTAATCTGTGCTGCTTCATCTAAAGAAATAATGTCGCATTTGCCCAGCATTTCAACATGCGCAAAGCTCCCTTGAATGTCATGCAGGGCCAATTTTTTATCAAAGCTGATCGAGGACGTATATTCCTCGACCAGTTTATTGGTTGGTTTAGTGAAACGTCCTCCCCACAGCTTACTCATTCACACTCACCGGCTCTTTCGCTGGTGCTTTTCCCTCTGCTTTATGCACATCCGCATGAACCTTGGTTGGAAGTCCCCATAGTTTGATGAAGCCAACCGCTGCGTTATGATCAAAGGCATCGTGCTTGGAATACGTGGATAACGCATCATTATACAAACTATAAGGAGATTTCTTACCAATCACATTGTGATGTCCTTTGAATAATTTCACCTTCACCGTCCCGGTGACAACCTTTTGAGTTTCTTCAACAAAGGCGGATAACGCCGGCTGCAGTGGTGAATACCAGAGTCCGTCATAAATCATCTTAGACAGCTGTTGATCAATATTCGCTTTCGATTGTGAAACCTCTCTCGTTAAGGTTAGGAATTCCAGTTCTTTATGAGCATTAATGAGAATCATCGCAGCAGGATTCTCGTACACTTCTCTTGATTTAATCCCGACGAGACGGTTTTCAACATGGTCAATACGTCCAACACCATGTTTGCCGCCCAAATCGTTCAGCTTTTCAATGAGAGGAACAAGGTTCATGGGTTGACCATTTAAGGAGACCGGTATTCCTTGTTCAAAATCAATATCCAATATTTCTGGTTGATCCGGTGTGTTTTCAATCGGATTCGTCCATGCATAGGCAGCTTCTGGAGCTTCCGCCCACGGATCCTCAAGTACTCCCGCTTCGCATGCACGACCCCAGATGTTGGCATCGATAGAGAAAGGATTATCAAGATTCACCGGAATTGGGATCCCTTTTTCCTCGGCATAAGCAATTTCTTCATCCCGGGACATGCCCCATTCTCTTACAGGAGCAATAACCTCAAGCTCTGGATTTAACGCTTGAATTGAAACTTCAAATCTAACCTGGTCATTCCCTTTCCCCGTACAGCCATGGGCAACGGCTACAGCGCCTTCTTGTTCAGCGACTTCCACCAAAAGTTTAGAGATCAGCGGACGAGAGAGTGCTGAAGATAAAGGATACTTCCCTTCATATAAAGCGTTCGCCTTCAGCGCAGGCATTAAATAATTTTCAGCTAACAATTCTTTTGCATTTACCATAATCGCTTTAATGGCTCCAACGTCTAAAGCCTTTTGACGAATCGTTTCGAGATCTTTTCCTTCTCCTACGTCCAATCCAAGGGCAATTACATCATACCCATATTTCTCCTGAATCCATTTCACAGATACGGAAGTGTCAAGTCCACCAGAATACGCTAATACTACTTTAGGTTTTGTCATAACAAGCTGCCTCCTTAGTTATTATCCATTAAAAAAATCCGCCTCTTACTAACGTGTAAGAGACGGATGTGTCATTTAAATCCGCGGTACCACTCTCATTGTCTAGTTTATAGACCAACTCGAAACTGTTAACGGGAGCTCCCGGTTCTGGCTACTAACGTTCACCGAACATCTCAGAAGTGCGTTTCCGCAAGAGCAAATCTCCAGGCTTTCACCAACCCCGGCTCGCTTTTAGATTCATTCCTTACGTACTTTCTTCGTCCTTGAATGTAAATGTATTTTTATTAATAATTGATTATAATTATACAAAACCATTCAAAGATGTCAACACCTTCTTGAACAAAAAAATAAAATAAATCTAAAAATCTTTCAGGAAGCAGTATGGGAAAGAAATCTCCTATATTCGCAATCCATTGTTTCAAACCACTCCTTGAGTGGAAATAGGTATTATTGGCTAAATCATCAAACTCTTAATGCAGTAGTCAAACGAGCAGTAGAAAGGTAGGTTCTATGAACAGCAGTAAGCTCAAAAGTCACATAATCAAAATTATTTTCCTTCTAGGAATAGCAGGAATTCTCGTGTTATTAAATAAATTATTCTTCCATATAAAACCTTCAAATGTGGCAGATTGGATGGAAGACCTTGGATTCTGGGCTCCGATTATTTTTCTTCTTATCTTCACCATCCGCCCCTTTACCCTTATTCCATTATCAATCTTCGCAGTCGCTTGCGGCATCGTATTCGGGCCTTATATGGGTTCTGTCTATATTGTAATTGGGACCGTACTTGGTGGAACGGCGTCTTTCTTTGCACTGAAATATTTCAGTAAAGAAATTCATATTCAGGATAAAAACAAGCAAAATGTGAGCGCTCTTAAATCTGAACTTGAGAAGAATGGATTTAAATCAGTGCTCATGCTGCGTCTGCTGCCAGCCATTAACTTTGATTTACTCACCTATATTTGTGCAAAAACACAGGTGACACCATGGAAGTATATAGCAGCTACTGCGGTTGGAACGCTTCCAGGATCTCTTATGCTTGGTTTCTTCGGTTCCAGTCTGCTTTCACTTAAGCCGATGAACCTTACAATATTAGCAGGCATTATCATTCTCCTGGTTGTTCTTGGAATTATGATGAAAAAGAATGTGAGTAAAAAATACAACACAGAGAAGCTTAAGGAGGAAATTAAAGACCTTCGTAAAAGTGCATAGGCAATTAAATCAGGCAGGGACAGAAGGAATCAACGAACTTCAAGGGAAGAACAGAGGGTTACGCTAGCAGACCGCTCCGGAAACACACTCCGCTTTTCGCGGGCGGCTGGTGTGCCTCCTCGTGCTCTATTTTCTCTCAGTCTTGTTCAGCGGAGACATTTTCTTCTTCTCCTTCCCTGTTTTAATATGCTATAATGACTCCTATACGAATATAAGTCTGCGAATGAAGCAGGAGAGGTTCTAGCTACACCCTCTATAAAAAACTAAGGATGGAACGATACCTGACCTTAGGTATGGTTTTTTTTATGTTTTTGGGTGAGTAGAATTCTCTTTTTCAATGGAAAGGAGAATTTTTTTATGGAAAAAAATAATAAAGCGGTCGTCGTTTTCAGCGGCGGTCAAGACAGTACAACATGCCTATTCTGGGCGTTAAAAAAATATGAATCAGTTGAGGCTGTCACTTTTGATTATAATCAGCGTCATAATGAAGAAATAGAAGTTGCTAAGGAAATTACGAAAGACTTGGGGGTCAAGCATCATGTGCTTGATATGTCACTTCTAAGCCAGCTTGCACCGAATGCATTAACGAGAGATGACATTGAAGTGCAAGATGGAGAAGACGGGGAGCTCCCTTCTACGTTTGTGCCGGGAAGGAATTTGCTATTCCTCTCCTTTGCCTCCATTCTTGCCAAGCAAATTGGAGCCAAACATGTCGTAACAGGAGTATGCGAAACAGATTTCAGCGGCTATCCTGATTGCCGCGATGTGTTTATTAAATCACTAAACGTCACCCTCAATTTATCTATGGATGATGAATTCGTGGTGCATACTCCCCTCATGTGGCTTGATAAAGGGCAGACGTGGGAGCTTGCGGATGAGCTCGACGCCTTTCAATATGTCCGTGAGAATACGTTAACCTGTTACAACGGGGTGCGTGGAGATGGCTGCGGTGAATGCCCTGCCTGCAGACTGCGCCAGAACGGATTAGAAACTTATTTACAGCAGCTTGAAGAGGTGAATAAGTAATGCAGCAATACGGATTTACCATCGTAGAAAATCTGCAGAAAATGGACGAAGATATTAAACGCGAGGAACTGAAATACCACAAGAAACGGGTGCTGGTTAGTAAGGAGTTCTCTTTTGACGCGGCTCATCACCTGCATGCCTATGAAGGGAAATGTAAAAACCTTCATGGTCATACGTATAAAGTGATTTTTGGCATTAGTGGATTTGTCGATGAAATCGGTTTGGTGATTGATTTTGGAGACATTAAAACTATTTGGAAAGAACAAATCGAAATTCACCTTGATCATCGCTATTTAAATGAGACACTCCCCCTTATGAATACCACAGCTGAAAATATGGTGGTCTGGATTTATGAGAAAATGGCAGAAGCTCTCAAGGACGCTGAGCTTAGAGTGGAATTTGTGAAGCTTTATGAAACTCCGACAAGCTATGCCGAAGCGAGACGGGAGTGGATGGAGCAATGAACAAATTCCCCGTTCTTGAAATTTTCGGCCCTACCATCCAAGGGGAAGGTATGGTAGTAGGCAGAAAAACAATGTTTGTCCGGACCGCTGGCTGTGACTACAGCTGTGCCTGGTGTGATTCGGCATTTACCTGGGACGGAAGTGCAAAAGATGAAATCGAACGTCTCACTGCTGATGAAATCGTAGCACGGTTAAAAGAGACTGGCGGCACTCAATTTGATCATGTGACGATCTCTGGAGGAAACCCAGCTCTCTTGGCTAAACTAGATGAACTTATTACTCCGCTGCATCAGCAAGGCATTGAAGTCGCCTTAGAAACGCAGGGAAGCCGCTGGCAGGATTGGTTTCCCAAAATTGACGATTTAACGATCTCTCCAAAGCCTCCAAGCTCTAAAATGAATACCAACTGGGACATTCTTGATGGTATTATCCAGCAATTACGAGATCACCAACGGCTCACAAACACGAGTATTAAAGTTGTGATTTTCGATGAAACAGATCTTGCATATGCCGAGGATGTACACGAGCGTTATCCAGATGTTGCCTTTTTCCTGCAAGTCGGCAACGATGACTTAGAAGAAAGTAAACCAGCCACCCTTGCCAGCGAACTGCTGGATAAATATGAATGGCTGATTGATCAGGTGGTTGCTTCTTCCAGGCTTAATCGTGTTCGTGTCCTCCCGCAAGTTCATGCGCTCGTATGGGGAAACAAGCGAGGCGTGTAAAGCACAGACGAGGCAGAGGTATAAGAAAATCCCCCACATTTAAAGACGGGCCATGGGAAGTAAAGGAGTTTACGAAGGACCGCTCCGGAAATACACTACGCTGGTACGGTGATTTTCCCTTCCCTTACACGTGGGTTTAATAGAACAAAATGACACTACCTCGCCTGAAGGAGTGGGGAACGTCTAGAAAATCTTGCCTCATGCACGAAAAAATCCGAACAAAGATGGAATCATGATTATCTCCATCCTCGTTCGGATTTTTTATATTCTTTACAGTTTTTTTCCGTCATAATGCTCTTTTACAACAACGGCAGCGTGAACCGCTCCCGGCACATAGAAAACGAGCGTAAGCAGCAAGTTTAGTAATGCCTTCAATGGTTTTCCAGTAAATAATACCGCAAGTGGCGGTACGAAAATAGCTAATACATATAACATCCTTATTCACTCCTCCGATCCATCAATGTCGTGTTTTCCATCTCTTTATGAGCACTGGTGCGCCGCTGGTTCCACATTGTAATTTCCAGAGAAGCAATACAGATCGCAAGCCAGGCTAGCCCAAATGAAAAGCCAGCAAGAATATCTGTTAAATAATGCACTCCTAAGTAAACCCGGCTGCACCCTACTAACAAAATGTATAAACCTAATAGAACATTAATCGTGTATCTAGTCTTCTTGTTTAATGGGCTGATAGCGATTAAATAAATAATAAACCCATAAAACACCATAGACCCCGTGGAATGACCACTAGGGAAGCTAAACCCTGTCCCATCGTACTGAGCTAAAACTTCTGGTCGTTTCCTTTCAAAAATTAATTTCATCACTTTAGTCAGGGCACTAATTCCAGCCATGTTTATAATAAAGTAGACCGGTACCCAATTACTATACTTGGTGAAGAAAAACAGTAACAGAATTAGCAATACAGAGCCGACCGACAGCCACATCACTGACCCCGTTTCCGTAACCCAACCTGCCACATTCTGCAGCCAAGGAGCTTGAATATATTTTACAACATTAACAGCCGCCTGATCGACGGCAAACTTTTCATGCTCTAAGACGTCCTCTGCAAGCTGGTAAAACAAATAAAATGCTCCGCCTACAGCTATAAATCCTCCAAGGATAATAAAAATAGATGCCTTGGAGATATCAGATATTTTTGTACCTGAGAATAGCATACCCACAACCTCCTGCGATCAATTCAATCTTGTCTTCTAGTTTGTATGTAATTCCCTAATGATAAGCAGATAAAACAGGTTGATCCTCTTATCTGGTCTTCCGTCAGGCTGGACTTAACCGGTCCCGATGTTTAATCATTGGTAAAACGGTGAATGCAGTCGTAATATGTGCTGCTTAACAATTGAAATGCAGCATAACTTGAACATTTGTACTAACTAACAGGAGGTATTTCAAATGAATCGTTTTACTATACCAAGAGATATTTATTTCGGAGAAAATGCATTAGATAAATTGAAGTCTATAAAAGGTGAAAAAGCACTATTAGTCATCGGAGGAGGGTCTGTTAAAGAAAATGGCAACCTCGATAAAATCCAATCAAATCTTTCAGAAGCGAAAATCGATATAAAAGTAATAGAAGGAATCACAGAAGAACCATCTACTCAAATGGTCCAGGATCACCTTCAAGTCGTAAAAGATTTCCAGCCGGATTGGATTATCGGGATCGGTGGCGGTTCACCAATGGACGCCGCGAAGGCATTATGGATTTCTTATGAACATCCTGAATTAACGTTTGAAGAGATGTCTCAGCCATTTAACCTTCCAGAGCTTCGCAGTAAAGCAAGATTTATTGGGATTCCAACAACAAGCGGAACAGCTTCAGAAATCTCTAATCTATCTGTAATCAAAGATTCTGAAACAGGTGTTAAATATCCACTGGCTGATTTCGAATTAACCCCTGATTTAGCCATTATTGATCCAGTCATGGTACAGTCTATGCCTAAGCATGTACTTGCTTACAGCGGCATGGACGCGGTAACTCACAGTATTGAAGCTTATGTTGCGAAGCCGCGCACAACCTTTACCAATTCATTATCTATTGAAGCAGCTGAAATTTTAAATGATAATCTCCTTGCTTCCTACAATGAAGATAAGGAAGCTCGCGAACAAGTACACTATGCACAAGCTATGGCAGGTATGGCCTTTGCGAATGCTGTATTAGGTAATGTTCACAGTCTCGCCCATAAAAGCGGTCCAACTTTCGGAGTCCCACACGGATGTGCCAATGCTATCTATTTACCTTACGTCATTCAGTTCAACCGCAGCGTAGTAGAAGACCGCTACGCAGCATTAGCAAGAAGGATCGGACTCTCCGGAAATACTGACGAAGAATTAGTAGATTCACTTATTGAGTGGGTGCGCGACTTAAATCGCAAAATGGATGTACCGAATACGCTAGAAGAATTCGGTGTTTCTGAAGAATTATTTAACGAACACGTAGATCAAATGGCAGCGAATGCTGTAGAAGATCCTTGTACAGGTACCAATCCTCGTGAAACATCCGTAGACCAAATGAAAGAATTATTCACTGCAGCCTATTATGGACAGAAAGTTACCATTTAAGTTCATCACAATGTAGTAAAAAATGGTCCTGGTTTAATCAGGGCCATTTTTTATATGATAGATCAATTCAATTGCTCAATATTTCTTTACTTTTTTTAATAAAATCTCATTGACCATAGCTTATCAGGCTAATAGAATGGCCTAATAATAAAATTTGGCTCTTCTATTCAGTTGTATTTGCCTGTGAAAGATGAGGTTGTTTATGTTTTACCGAATGACTATTTATATTATGGGAATGCTCATCAACTTTTTTGGTGTTTCCCTATTAATAAAAGCTACCCTGGGGGCAGGTTTTTGGACTGCCTTATTCGTCGGGTTGTCCGATCGCTTCGGTTTTACAGTCGGAATCTGGTATGCTTTATTTCAGCTTCTGTTTATTTTTATAAACGGATGGCTGATCAAGCAAAAACCTGAATTCCGTGCTGTACTTCCACTTGTTTTAGAAAGTGTAATTCTCGATTTTTGGCTGGAAATTGTATTTAAGAACGTCAGCTTAGCTTCTTCTCCATTTCTAGTGCAGCTTGTCACATTATTGTTAGGTGTTGGATTCAGTGCGATCGGCGTATCGATTTATATCTTACCCCAGCTCCCAAGGGCTCCAGTGGACCAATTATTTCTGGCCATCGCACAAAAATTCAAACTCAGCTTACGAATGAGTCAGACATTAGTAGCCATGACGACTTCGACGACCGCACTCTTAATCGGCGGCCCAGTTGGGATTGGAACTGCTGCAGGTGTTTTATTTGCAGGACCCATTATTCAATACTGTTATACATTCGAATATCCATTCTATTATCTGTTCCATCCCCTTTATCAAAAGAAATATGAACCCGTCATGTAATATGAAGAAAGTGGCTGATCTAATTAAATCAGTCACTTTCTTCATCTAAGAATGCTTAATTGTAGTTCAGTTATACGAAGTCAGTTACAATGAATAGAAATTCTATATTTAGGAGGAATACAATATGAAGAAGTGGGCCTTTGTTTCCGATTTTGACGGAACAATTTCACATAAAGACTTTTACTCCATCGTGATAGAAAATCATTTTTCTGGCGGGGAAGATTTAATGAAGGATTGGCAGGCCGGCCGCATGAAGAATATTGATTTCCTCAGCAAGGTATTTGCTTCCATCGATCAGAACGAAGAGGAAATCATTAAGGAAATCATGCAGATTCCTATTGATGAACATGTCCCTTCCTTTATTCAAACCGTCCAGGATAATGGCGGAGATTTTTACATTTTAAGTGCGGGAACAGACTATTATATTAATCATCTCCTGAAAGAATATAAGATTAAAAATGTGAAGGTACTTTCGAACGAAGGTTATTATCACAACAAGAACATTCATTTGAACATCGATCCAGAGCACCGTCACTACTCGGAGAAGTATGGCATCGATAAATCAAAAGTGGTCCAAGAATTAAAGGAGCAGTATGAGACGATTCATTACGCCGGTGATAGTGAACCGGATTCCCATCCTGCAGTCTATGCAGACCTTACATTTGCTAAGAAAGAATTGCAGGACCTTTTAAAAGACAGAAATATTCCTTTCATTCCTATGACCAGCTTTAAGGAAGTGGAAAACGAATTAAGGCGCAGAGGATTCATTTCCTAACTGTAAAAACAAAGGACGAGCGGTACCTTTATTAGATACTATATGCAGAAAACCCGAACCATTCAAAGGTTCGGGTTTTTTTGGTAAAATGAATTCTTTCTAGCTGACATTTTTTTGTTTATTAGCTGCTTTTGAAACCCGATCAAACTTTCCAGGATTTCTCATGATAAAGATAAGCGAAAGGATACTAAAAATCCCTAAAAACAGAGCAGGGAACCCTCCTAGATAGGAAAGAGTTTTAATCCCATCAATTCCAAGAGTGGAAATGAAAATCAAAGCCACCGCTCCTACAATCACACCCCAGGTGATTTTAATAAATACAGGGGCTTCTTGAGAGGCTTCGGTAATCCCGGTAGAACTAATACTGGCCATAGCATTGGTTGTAGAATCCGTAGCTGTTATAAAGGAAATCATCACAGCAAGCAAATATAGTCCAATTAAAATACCGGAAAATGGCAGATGATTTAACACTGCATATGCTGCAGCTCCAGACCCCTGCTCATTGAGGATCGATACGAGGTCTACCTGCCCCGTCATTTGGAAGTTAATCGCTGATCCACCTAGTACAGTCATCCATAGAACACTAAAAAATCCAGGAATAACAAAGTTCATCATGATCACTTCTTTGACCGTATATCCATAAGCTATCCTTGCCAGAAATACCGCCGTTACAGGGGCCCACGCCATCCAATTAGACCAATAGAACGTCGTCCATCCGCTTGCCCAATCATCATGGGCCGCCTCCCCGGTAAATAAGGCTTTTTCAAAGAAGTGGGATAGGAAACCACCAAAGCTTTCGGTTCCAACAGCGAACATATATACCGTCGGGCCTAAAATGATCAAAGCCGCTATGATTATATAATATAAGTAAATATTAAAGTCGGCTAACACTCGTATTCCTTTCAACAGTCCTGTACTAGAGGAAATAATGAAAGCAATAGTACCAATAATGGTAATAAATATCCAAAGTGTTTTGCCATTATCTATTCCAAAGAGTGAATAAATTCCTCCCCCCATATTCATAACGGAAGTGCCAAAGGAAGAAGCAATTGCGGCTGAAACTGCGAATAGAATAACCGCGTCCACCACTACTTTAATCTTATTTTGATTAAGATTTTTCATGGCAGGAGAAATTTGAGATCCTACGCTAAACGAGCGCTTCATATTGTAATAAGCAAACGCAAAGACGATAGTAGGAACAGAGTAGAAAGCATAGGGGATAAAGGTCCAGTGCAGGTATAACGTCTCCATAGCAAATTTGGCAGCATCTGCTGACATTGGTTCAATTCCCAGCGATTTGGGCGGGTTTGATAAATGAAAAATCGGCTCAGCCGTTCCCCAAAACAGAATACCAGCTGCAATCGTCGTTGTTAAGGTGATCGCAAACCACGTTTGTTTCTTCAGTAAGGGTTTAGCGTCTTCTCCACCAATTCGTACATTTCCAAGCGGTGAGAAATACGCTAAACTGACTAGAATAACGCTAACGACACCTGCAATACTGAATACCCAACCTAATTCATGGGTCATAAAGGATTTAGCCCCTGTAGTGACCTTTAAAAACCAATCATAATTGACAAAATTTAAAATAATGGTAATTAAGAGCAGGATAAAAGCAGGCAAAAATACGAGCGGACGAATGGAATTAAGTTTTAGCTTTTTCACGTTCTACCTCCTTATTAGTATTTATCAATAGATGTATTTAGCGATTGTGAATAAACGGCCTAATTATGTAACCGTTTTCATTAATTGTTGCTACGAAAATACGAAAAACCATACTTTCACAAAATTTCAATTGTTTTTATAAAGGAAAGCAGAAAGCGGCCATAGGATTCTATCACCGCTTCCTTACTCTACTTCTTTAGGACTTAAATAGATCTTTACTTATCATCAGGAAAAATGGTGCCCTTGTTCATAATTCCATTTGGATCAAACGCCTTTTTCAAGGTTTCCAGAATGTAATAGGAAGAACCGTATTCTTCTTTGATCCATGGAGTACGATGCTTTCCGACACCATGATGGTGGACCATGGACCCGCCGGCTTTAATCGTTTCTTCAACAATAATTTTGTTAATAGGGTAATGATATTTAGTAATCTCTTCTTCAGGTTTGATGTCAACCAAATCATAATAATATACGAAATACATATTGGTTCCGTTCATGTAGCTATGAGATGAATGTCCGCCAAGCATGGTAATATGAGGAATTTCCTCACGTACACGGGTGATGCAGCGCTCATAAATCTCATTGATGACGCCCCATGCTCCAGAAACTTCAGTTGTAAAACCAATATTGTTCTTTTCCTTGATTTCCTGTCTTTCTTCTTCCACTTTTGAAGGATCCCAGTTCAGGTTTTCAAACCAATTCTGAATAAGATGGCTCTCAATCCGCTTACTTTCTCCGTATTGAGCTACGATATCTTCAATCGCCTGTCCGGTAGCTTCTGCAATCGGTTTTGGTCCTTCTGCCATAAAGATAAGAACACACTTATCTTCAGAAAAACTAAAGTGATCTGCAGCATCCTCCGGGTCATACAAACGAGCGACAGAAGGACGATATCCTTGAACCATCACTTCACGAAGGATCTCAAACCCAGTTTTCATGTGATCAAGTACATAGCCATAATATTGATTGTTGTCCGGCTGGTACTGGAAGACTTTCACGGTAACCTCAGTAATGTAGCAAAGAGCCCCTTCGTTTCCGATAATCACATGGCGAATATCTGGCCCGGCCGCGCGTCTGGGAATGTTTTTAATTTTAGTAATTTCGCCGTTAGGAAAGACAGCCTCCACGCCCACGACCATATCTTCAATGCCGCCGTATAAAGTAGAGAGCTGACCGATACTTCTTGTGGCCACTAACCCGCCCATTTGAGCAAGAGGTTTGGACTGCGGCGAATGCCCGGTCGTTAATCCTTGCTCACGAAGCTGATCCTCTAATATTTCCAGGGGCACACCGCATTTAACCGTGGCCAGCATATTGTAAGAATCGATACTAACAATGTCATTCATGCCTGACCCGTCGATAACTAGAGAATTTTCAACCGTCGTTTCCAGACCGCCTTCGGTTGCTGAACCCCCTGTTCTAGGAACTGCATTGAGCTTGTTTTCATTCATATACTGGAGAATTTGAGAAACTTCCTCAGCGGACTTCACTTTTACGATCGCAGCGGGCATCGGCTGCGTGTACACCCCGTGGATGGTTTCATACTTACGAAAGCGATCTGCACTGTTTTCTCTTAATACCGTTTCATCTGTAATGACCTGTTTTTCAGATAAAATTTCTTTAACATCATTTACGATTTGTTCTCTAGTTAATGTCATGATTTAACTCCTTTATGAAAAATATTTATTTACTAAACTTCTTTATGATTTAGAATCCCAGGAACGAAATAAATCATAAGATCTTTTTAATACTCCATCTGTACTTGCGGTAATCTGCTGAAAGACTTCCTTGTTCAACTGGTCATAAAACTCATGAGTATCCGATTCTGGATGGAACGTATCGCGAATCTTCACCATGTGTTCGATCGCTTCTTCATAACTCGAGTACAGTTCTAAACCAACAGCAGCATTGATCGATGCCCCTAGACTCGCTGCTCCATTGATTACATTACGTTTTGCCGGCAGTCCGAACACGTCGGCAAAGATCTGCATCATCAAATCTCCATTTGATCCCCCGCCTGTAATAACTATATCTTTAAGATCCGCATCCAGCTCTTTGCACATAGCCTCCACATGCGTTTTCATCGTAAGGGCAATGGCTTCTAAAATAGAACGATAGATATGGGCTCTCGTATGCCTGCCATCAAACCCAATCATCATCCCTTTTTTAAACGGCTGATCCGGTGGAGCCAGCCAATCGAGAACCGTCATCAGGCCATCGCTTCCAGCGGGCACATTCTCTTGAGCTTCCATATCCAAGTATTCCTCAGGAGACATCCCCAGTTGATCTGCCTTCTTCACCAGCTCTTTCCCAAGCAGTTCTTTAAACCAACTGACGGTCCACATACCTCTGCGAATTCCGTTACTTTCATACAAATATTCATAAGGCATAGCAGCAAAATTGGTCCAAAAATGATTGACATTCTTTGGGTTGGTTTTCCCATGAATCATTCCAGCTATATAGGTGCCCAGGGAAACAAGAGCCGTATTCTCGCTTAATGTACCAGACCCTAAAGCTTCCACAGCCTTATCATTAGCAGTGGCCACGACGGGTATATTTTCTGGAATACCTGTCACCTCAGCAGCACTTTTGGTAACTCGGCCAAGTACTGTGCCCGGGTTTTGCAGTGTAAACAACATCTCCCTTGGAATCTTAAATTCATCTATGATGCGGTCGCTTTCACTCCAATCCCACGTATCCGTATCAATCGGCCACATCCCTTGATAATTAGCAGCTGTATCCCTGAATTCTCCTGTAAAACGGTGCGTGATATAGCCGGATGAGGTGGTCACATACTTCACGTCTGGCTGAGTATGTTCATAGGGCTGGGAGACTCGTTCATCCATCCAGCTCATTACTGGAGCGGCGAGCGTCCCGTCCTCTTTAAGCAGGGCTCTGCAGAATCGAATTGTACACAGTCCTATTCCAGCAATAGACTCTGGATGGCCGGTAAACTGGGTCATCGCCTCCCTGCTTGCCGCAGCCACGGAATCCCAAAGATCATCATCTGGATGTTCTACCTTCCCAGGCGCTGGCAGGTTCGTCGGCCTTAAACGTTCTTTCCCTTCGCTCACGACGTTTCCATCTAAATCAAATATCGCTACTTTCGCACTTTGCGAACCCAAGTCTACTCCTATTAAGTATTTCTCATTCATGGCGTTATCACATTTCCTTTTCGTTTGTAGTTGGAACGATCTACCTGACTAAATAGCCCCCATCAACGGCAAGAATATGACCATTTACGTAATCGGAAGCTTTGCTTGCAAGGAAAACCGTCGTCCCCATAAGGTCCTCGGTTTCTCCCCACCTGTTTGCAGGAATATGACCGACTACTTTTTCATTTTTATCCGGGTCATTTCTCGTCGTCTCCGTAAGATCAGTGGCATAATATCCTGGCGCGATTCCATTAACCTGAATGTTATACTGCGCCAGTTCATCACAATAAGCTTTGGTCAATCCCGCCAGACCATGCTTTGTAGCTGCATAAGCAGGAGAACCCTGACCGCCATGAAAGGAGAACATCGAGCAAATATTAATGATCTTTCCGCTGCGCTGCGGCACCATCGTTTTAGCCGCTTCATGACTCACCTCAAAGGCAGCCGTTAAATTGACATTGATCATCGGATCCCATTTTTCCCTGCCGAAATCTTCAAAGGCAGCTACATTATTCATGCCAGCGCTGTTCACCACAATATCCACAGAACCATACGCTTTCTGACAAGCTTCGATCACTCGCTTAGGAGCTCCTTCTTCAGTGATGTCCACTTTCATAAATTCCATGGAAACTCCTTCTTGTTCAATTAATGCGCGGGTTGTTCCATCGTCATCAGAAAGGCTCGGGATAAACAGGTTCGCTCCTGCTTTTGCTAAAGCAAGTGAAAAGGCCTGCCCCAGCCCAGAATTCCCTCCTGTGACGAGCGCCGTTTGTCCTTTCAGTGAAAAATAATCCATCGAAAAATCCAACATACTCCTAATCTACCTCCTGGTTCTTTGCTTAAAATAAAGCAAAAAAAAGAGAGAAAAGCACACTTCCCCCAAAGGGAAGTTACTTTTCTCTCGGCTCTAGTAACTTTGAATAGTTATCAGTATAAGGTGGTCTTGCAAAACTGTCAACCGCATCCCCGGGTCAGCTCATTTTCTTTAATTAGGAAAAAGCTCTCCTAAACTCTGCCAACCCGTGTATCTTTAATTCTTCCAAAAACTAATATATAATATCCCCATCGAGTATAGAATAGGAGACTGTTATGAGAGTAAATATCGAAGAAGTTCTGGAAGAGAACCCAATCATCGCCGCAGTCAAGGACAAGAAAGGACTGAAGGAAGCTATTACAACCGATTGCAATATCATCTTCATCTTAAACAGCGACATTATTAATGTGGGTGAAATTGTAAAAAAAGTGAAAGAACAAGGAAAAATCGCTTTTGTTCATGTTGATTTACTCGAAGGAGCGTCTAATAAGAAAGTAGCTTTGCAGTTTCTTAAAGAAAACACAGAAGCAGACGGAATTATCAGTACCAAAGCACCTATGGTACATGCTGCAAGAACGTACGGTTTCTATACCATCCATCGCTTTTTCCTAGTGGATTCCTTCTCGTTTCACAGTATGGATAAACAAGTAGCCAATTCAAACCCTCACTTTATCGAAATCCTTCCTGGCGGGATGTCAAAAGCGATTGGGTGGGTCAGAGATAAAATAGATACCCCCATCATAGCAAGCGGTCTTGTTTGCGAAAAAGAAGACGTTGTGACAGCGTTGCAAGCAGGTGCCATTGCTATTTCCACCTCGAATAACGAAGTATGGTACATGTAATTCTTCGTTTTCACAAACATCATCTCCAGGGTCACACAATACAAAAACTACTAGCACCTTTTTGATTGTGTTCCTACCCTGCTCCCTCTCTTGTTTCTCACCTTTTAATAACATAAATTTCGGATCACTCATATGAAAGAATTGTACTTTCCTATTCCATCTACCCAAAAAAAGATAAAATGATTTAATTTCAGTTTATCAGCGAAAAACCTCTCTTAATGTTTATCTTTATGCATGCCGGCTGAAAGGGTGAACCAGACGGCTGATTAGTTTAAAAAAGTTGATATTTTTATTGGTGATTATGCCCTCGAGCGCCTTATTATTCAATGATTTGATAATTAAGTCAAGCTTGTGATTATCAAATTTTTCGATTGTCCGCCGAAGCGAAAGAGAATCGTGATACCCTTGTGATAATGGTTCAACCAGCTTTTGATAATCCCCGTATCCAGCTATATCCTGGGCAGCATAAATGCCGGTTAGTATTGATTCAAACTGGCCAAATCCAAAGACTGGAGTTATGGCACCCCAGCAGTTTCCTACGAAGAAGGTATTACCTATCCTGGCATGCTCTATCTTACCGATCCGATAGTCTTTAATCGAGTATTCATGCATGATTTTAAAATCTTGATCCAGTATCTTAGAACATTCTTCGTAACACATTTTCCACAGTTCCTCTTTATCCAGGTCTTCATTTTCAGAATATTGAGGATAAGCGAGAACTAGAGAAGCTTCAGATTGGGAATGAGGAAGTAAGTAAGCCATCCCTTTGGGTGCAAAATCATTATTAAAAAAAGTATGAGCTTCAGTTGGATTAAACTCCCCTGCTAGAACTGCCCCTTTAAAGCTTGCTTTATAAGCTACGTCATAGGGTTGAAATTGGGTTGTATCTAAGGCATCACCTGTTGCCAGAATGACATGTGTGTAGTCGTTTTTCACGTCATCATAACGAACATTATGATTATAATGAATCGTACTATTCAACTGGGCCGCGAGCTGTTTCTCATAGGAGTCAGGATGCTTCCCTCTCATATTGGTAAAACCTATAGATCCATCAAGGCACGCAGACTCATTTTTAGAGTAACAGAATACTTTTTGGATGTTACTTGAAGGAGTAAGATGAATTCCGTGTGTATCAGATAAATATCTAATCTCATCATCAATAGGAGTATGTAACATGGAAAACATGGCTTCAGCGATGACGAATCGATCTCCAACCATTTGCCGTTTTTCAAAAATCTCTGCTTGATGTCCGTATTTTTCAAGAGTTAAAGCACAAGCCAGACCTGATAACCCCGCACCGATAATTGCAGTTTTCATCTTCCTGCCTCCTATTTAAAGTGATTGCGTATTAGTATCTTAAACTAAGCGAATCTTATACTTGAGAGGTCAACGATTTCAACTCCTGTTTTTCACTCTTATTTAACCACTTCACCTAGATCAAATCACTCTTAGCAGGCTGCAAAAGACTTCACATTCGCAATTTGAACAGAATTCTTTTTATAATAAGATTATCTTAAAGTAAAAAGGGTGATGTTATGAAACAAATTTGGTCTACATACAAAAATTCTTCTTTCTTATTAAAAATGACACTAGCATTCCTTTTGGGAATACTAGCCGGCATAATTTTCGGACAAGACGCCCAGGCCATCAAGCCTCTGGGAACCATTCTTATAAACCTGCTTAATTTAATCGCAATTCCTGTAATCTTCTTAACTGTCGTATTAGCGATTAATCAGATGAAACCCGGATATTTGGGCAGGGTCGGTGGTAAGCTTTTGGTTTATTATGGAGTCACTACGGCAGCTGCGGTATTGATAGGAGTCATCCTCGCCTTATGGATCAACCCTGGCCAAGGGCTTACTCTTCCTTCCGCTAAAGTGGAAAAACCCGAAACTCCTGCTTTTTCAGACATCTTACTGAATATTGTCCCTAGTAATTTATTTGAGTCCTTTAGTTCTGGAAAGCTGATGGGCATTCTTTTTCTTGCCATCATTATCGGTCTTGGATTAAATACAATGCGACATTCCAATGAAAATAAGCTGCGGGAATCCGGCACCCGCCTTTATCAGTTGTTTCAGGCTGGGAATGACTTATTCTTTTTATTATTAAAAGGAATTCTACTGTACGCACCGATTGGTATTTTTGCAATTAGTGCTTCTTCGTTCGGGAATCAGGGCTGGGAAACATTTCGCTCCTTGCTGTCTTTTACAGCTGTTTTTTATTTAGGTGTATTGCTATTATGGATGCTTGTCTACACTTCTTTTATCAAGTTTTCTAAAATGGGGATACGAGAATTTTTCCGTAATACAAGAGAAGCTTATTCCACAGCTTTCTTTACGTCCAGCAGCATTGCCTCTCTTCCCGTGGCCATCGAGTCTGCTAAAAAAGCAGGAATATCCGAACGGATCGCTAACTTTTCTTTACCGATTGGCGCGGTTTTCAATTCGGATGGCGGAGCGCTCCGTATGGGTGTTTCAATCGTATTTGCAGCGAACGTTACTGGACTGGACCTTTCTACGATGGACTTCTTAACCATCGTGCTCGTAGGTACGCTATTATCCATTGGTACGGCTGGTATTCCGGCTGCCGGACTCGTAACTCTCTCCGCGGTACTTACCATGTTCAACCTGCCGCTTGAAATTGTTGCTTTAATTGCAGGAGTTGATGTAATTATTGGAATGGCTGGTACGGCTTCCAATGTAATCGGGGACATTGTTGGGGCTGCAGTAATCAACCGTTCGGAAAAAAATGATGAATCCATCAGAACTGAACACTAGGATTTCTGCCAGAGGTTTATGATTTATGACAGATAGAATAGATTCGCCTCCCTATCATTAAGACTATTCTCTTAGCGTAATTTTTTAGTTTATGTCGAGAGAATCGAACTTTATATAGGGGGAAACCTTCAAGACATAGTTATTCCTGTTTATTTTATCCAATTTAAGTTTTCTTAAGTTCTGCGACGGGGACATTACCTACAAGTATTATAAAGGAGGTAATGGAATTGTCCATCGAACTAAAAGAAAGATTAAAATCTTCTAGTCAGGAAAATTTACGTCAAGCTGCTGTCTTGGAATTCTCAGAAGAAGTTTTTGAGTCAGACAACTATTGCTCTTTAGAAGTGCTGACTCCGGAACAACAAAAACTTTATATCGTAAACCGAAATGACCGGACCCTGACGATTCTTGGAATTTCAAAAGACATGGCCGTTACAAAGGAAACCCTTTTTGCACAAAGGATCCTTTCCTTAAAAGAATGGTTTGTGGATTACAGCATGTCAGACAATACTCCTCCGAAAAAATTAGAAGTTGAACTTATGGGTGGAAGAACGCTTCTAATCGAGCCAGGGTTATCAATCTCTCAAGAAAAAAATTACAAAAAACCTGAATTCTCTAACCAAGTAAATGAAGACTTTGAGCACCTTATTGCTGCTCTAAAGAATACGATCATTTTATAGAATACGAGCCTCTTAAAAGTTATCAAGCTCGTCTTTCTTCGATTTCTGAAGAAAGACGAGCTTATTTATTTTCCATTTTTTCAACTCTGATGATACATATCATACATAATTATAATTCCTAATGAAAGCTAGTATCACTCTGCTTCTTTAATTTAATTCTAATAACTTCATCTTCATGCCTTGGTTGTAAAAGTAATTAATAATGTGTAGTATTACACATAAAGAAAAAATAACCACAAAAAGGAGTGCTCTCAATCAAAATATTCTATAAAATACTCATTAGTTTGGGTGCATTTATCACAGTAATCGGATTGATTCCTATATTGTTCCTATACCCGACAAAGTTTAGCTCAACATATATGCTTTTAACTTATATCCTATTTCAATCAGATGAACGTATTCTTTGTTTTTTGGGATTTTTATTCATAGTGATTGGAATGATCATCCGTAAAAGAACTGCGGTTGGATAAACCCAGATGAACACTCAGCCAATCTCCAAGTTTGGCGTTTCCTTATTAAAATGTAAAAAAAAGAGTGTCCCGCAGAAACCTGCAGGACACTCTTTTTGTTATTTTCTCTTAAGAAGGATAGCCGAGAACAGTTTTCACTTCAAGGTATTCTTCAATACCGAAGTCACCCCATTCTCTACCGATTCCTGATTGTTTATATCCGCCAAATGGTGAGGAGAAATCTGCTTCTGTATCATTAACTTTGATACGGCCGGCACGAATTCCTGACGCCACCTTACGAAGAGTTTCTGGGTCATTGCCGTAAACATAGCCGGCAAGACCATAAATCGTATCGTTGGCGATTTCGAGTGCTTCTTCAATGGAATCATACGTGATTATCGTTTGGACCGGTCCAAAGATTTCTTCCTGAGCGATTACCATATGGTTATCCACGTCGGTAAATACCGTAGGCTTCACATAGTAGCCTTTTTCAAGACCCTCAGGCTTCCCAGGACCTCCGACAAGTAAATTAGCGCCTTCTTCGATTCCTTTTTCAATATAAGATTGTACGGTGTCCCACTGTTTTTTCGATACGAGCGGTCCGATATGATTACCTTCACGAGGATCGCCGACAGGATAATCTGACAGTACTTTCTTAACCGCCTCTTCAAACTCTTTCTTCATAGAGGAAGGGACAAGTGTACGAGTACCAGCGGAGCAGACCTGCCCAGAATTGTTAGCAATATGACTAACTGAGGCTCTTGCTGCTCCCTCCACATCGGCATCATCCAAGATGATCAATGGTGACTTACCTCCAAGTTCAAGAGCTACTTTCTTAATCGACTCAGAAGCGTTTTTCATAATCTTCTCACCTGTAGCACCAGAACCTGTGAAGGAAACGAAGTCAATACCAGGATGTGAGCTAATGCCGTCACCAATAACTTCTCCTGTACCATTCACAAGGTTAAAGACACCTTTAGGAACGCCTACTTTGTCAAAGATTTCAGCCAAAATGATCGCTGCAAAAGGCGTTTGTTCTGCCGGTTTCAATATGACCGGACTGCCTGCTGCAAACGCACTGGCGATTTTCGTAGATGTTTGATTCGTTGGGAAGTTCCACGGCGTAATCAATCCGCTGACACCAATCGATTCTTTTACGCGGGTGTGACCGCCGCGATCTTCTTTAAATGAAAATTCTTTAAGTGATTCAGCAGCCTGAGAAAAGTGATTGTATCCCATCATGAAGTGGACTTTTTCAGAAATCTCAAGTGGAGATCCTAATTCATCCGTAATGGTTTCCACAATATCATCTTTACGTCTCTCATATTCTGCTGCAATTTTTTCAAGCATTTCAACGCGCTCTTCTTTTGTCGTCTGTGAAAAAGAAGGAAAAGCATCTCTTGCTGCTTTCACAGCTTTATCTAAATCTTCTTTCGTCCCTAGACTAATTTTTCCAATGACTTCTTCGGTTGCTGGGTTGATGACGTCTTCCGTTTCGTTGCCGGTAGACTCTACCCATTCTCCGTTAATATAATGCTTTAAATAGTTACGCATGATAAAACTCCTTTTATATAGAAGAATTTATTGTAATTCCGTCACGCTTAGACTTTATCCTTTTTGAGAACAATTCAAACATGTAGATCGTTTATCTAGTCTTATTTTGTATAAATGAAGGTCGATATTTCTACTCTTCTAGAAGCTTCATAGCAATTATGGATGCCACCGACTTAGAATAAATAAGGCATGGATTCTCTGCCACCCTTAATCCAACAAAACTGCACTCGTAGCATTCACATCAGGCAGTGCATTCTTACTTTGCTCATTCCACATCAAACTCTATAGTCCACCACTAAGCTATTATTCGAATGGACCTTATAATTTGTGAGAGAAGAAACATTACTTACGAAGTTATTCCAGTCATCTCGCAGCAGCTGAATATTTATATCTGTTTGGTCTTGGCTGGTCTTGTTCCAGTGTGAACCTAAGTGTTGTTGTTGAATTTCCTCGTACCCTTTCATCACCTTTGCAAATCGAACATGCTTCCTTTATCACTTGTCTAAACCCCATGGGAGAAGGTTCCATTTTTATTTACAGCATCTTTTACGACGGCAGTAATCTTTTTCAGAGTTTGCTTCTTGTTCTACAATGGATACCTAAAGCTTTTGTGGCGGTCTTCCCTCTTCTAATGGCCCAACAGCATCCTCCAGAGTCTAATGCCCCAATTCAATCGATTTAACATTTATAACTTTATTATTCATTCTAGCTGCTTGACCAGAAGTAATTTGATTATTATCCATCAGTCGATGACTAAAAGAATTAAATGATACCGTCAATTTTATTCCTCTTTTCTCGTAAGGATTAATTGGAGAGATATTTAAATAAAATAGATTTTTGTTATTACATCTTTACTGTCGAATAATTTCCAAATATTTAAAGTGAATTTTACTGTTTTTCAGAATAAAAGCGCTCATCTATCTAAGAGTTAGTTGCTGAGAGAGTTTGACCTCCTACAGCATAGAAAAACTCCCAAGCTACAAACTTGAGAGTCCGGATATTATTTTCCTCCTGTGAACGTAACCCCTTTTATAAAATAGCGGTTAAAGAAGGCATAGATTAATAAGGAGGGCATCGTCATAAGCGTTGAAGCAGCCATAATTAAATTCCAAAAGCTAATGTACTGTCCTTTAAATGAGTTTAATCCAAGCGTCAATGTGAACATATCTTCGGAAGACATAATAATCAATGGCCGCATAAAATCATTCCATGAGGACATGAAAATGAATACTGCCTGAGCTGCAAGTGCAGGCTTAGCTAAAGGCATAACAATTTTGAAGAACGTCCCTATTCTGCTGAGACCGTCCATTTGAGCAGCTTCCTCTAGTTCTTTAGGGAAATTTAGAAAGAACTGTCTCATCATAAATATGAAAGTCGCGTTGACCATGCCGGGAATAATTAGTCCTTGATAAGTATCCAGCCATCCGAATGCCTTCAAAATGAGATAACTAGGAATTAAGGTAACTTGGAAAGGAATCATCAACACAACTAAGATGAGAAAGAACCAGAACTTACGACCAGCAAATTTCACTCGTGCAAGAGCATATCCAGCCATAGAATTAAAGATAATATTCAAAATGACCATACAAGCTGTAATGAATATAGAGTTAAACATCCACCGTAAGAAGAGAGGTTGTCTTGAAAAGATCTCCGTATAGTTATTTAAAGTGAAATGTTCCGGGAAGAATGTGATGCCTGAAACAATTTCAGATAAAGGCTTAAAAGAAGAAAGTATCGCCCATAGAAAAGGAATGAATGTCACTACGGCATAAATAATTAATATTCCATACACAACTAGCTTCGTTAAAGTATTTTTCTTCATTGGTGCCCCCCCTTAATCATGTAGTTTTTCCTCTCCAAAGAATTTCTTCTGAATGATGGTTACGATCATAATGATGAAGGCAAGTACAACAGCCAGGGCCGAAGCATACCCCATATCAAGAGATTTAAAAGCGTATTGATAGATTAGCAGCACAACTGTCAATGTCGAATTATTCGGTCCGCCTGATCCTCCTGAGAAAATGTAAGACTGATCAAACAGCTGGAATGTTCCGATTACTCCCATAACGACGACAAAGAAAGTAACAGGTTTCAGAATAGGAACCGTAATATAGAGGAATTTCTGCCACCAATTTGCCCCATCGATGGTTGCCGCTTCATAAACGGAATCGGAAATATCCTGCATTGCTGCCAGATAAATCACCATAAAGAATGGAGCAGTTGCCCATATATTCATGATCATGATCGATTTCAATGCAATATCAGGGTCTGCCAGCCAGTTATAAGTTGGAAGGCTTAAGAACTTAAGAAATGTGTTGATCAACCCATCTGGATTGTACATCCACATGAAAATAATCGTAAGAACCGCGGAAGATGTTACCGTCGGCAGAAAGAAAATAATACGAAAAGCATTTTTGCCGCGAATATTGGAGTTTAATGCTGCCGCAAGTAATAAAGCTAGACAAGTCTGAATAGGTACCACAATCAGCACATATTCTGCCGTATTTTTAAGTGCAATCATGGCTCTCGAATCATCCAATGTACGAGCATAGTTTTCCATTCCGATAAACTTATAGTCAATACCGCCGAGCAGCTGCACATCATTAAAGGATAAATAAAAGGCATAGATAATCGGGATGACTACAAATACACCAATAGTGAAAATTGTCGGACTCATAAACACATAGCCCGAGATCCCTTCTTTCATTCCTTTACTCATGTATCGCTTCGGCCGCTTCTTTTTTTTCGGCGGTTTCGAATACTTATGTTCCACAGAAGGTTTTTCTTTTCTAGCCGGTTCCATATCGCCACCTCTTTCATTAAGGATTGCCCTTAGTCTGTTTCATTAAGATGAAAGTCAAGGATGAAAGGAGGGGATCTGGCCCTCCCTTCAGTTAACTATCAGTAACTCTCACGTTCATTTAGTTAGATGCTTTTATTTCCTTATTCGCCGTTTTCTGAGCTTTCTGGAGAGCATCATCAAGAGATTGATCGCCTAATAGAGCGCTGGTGAACTGGTTGTTAAAATTATTATTAATGGTCGGAAGATTAGGTCCTGCCTGCCAAGGCTGAGCATAAGACGCTCCGTCGACAAATGCTTTACGAATGGGATCCTGGTCAAATCCAAGCTCAGCCGCTACCGATTCCCGAGTCGGAAGAGCAAGACCTTTGCTTGTCCAAGTTTTCATTCCTTCTTTACCAGTAAGGTAGGAAATTAATTCCCACGCAGCGTCTTTCACTTTCGATTGTTTGTTCATTACATAAGCCACTGTAAACGCAGCTGTTGCCTTCTCCCCATTAACGGTTGGGAGTTCAGCTGTTGCATAGTCCTTATCTGAGAAGTTGCTTTCAAGGAATGGGACGGTCCAGTTGCCTTCAATCACCATGGCTGCTTTCCCTTGACCGAACATATCTCCGCCCCAGTCTGT
This sequence comes from Halobacillus rhizosphaerae, assembly GCF_046719735.1. Classification (NCBI taxonomy): domain Bacteria; kingdom Bacillati; phylum Bacillota; class Bacilli; order Caryophanales; family Bacillaceae; genus Halobacillus; species Halobacillus rhizosphaerae. Next base: position 14,088 of record NZ_JAUTWQ010000025.1, on the reverse strand, counting down.
TCCAGTATCAGAAGGAAGAGCGGCAATTTTATCTTTCTTCATTTCAACAATTGGCTCCAGGGCGTCAATCGCATCATCGCTCGCGAAAGCTGCTTCATTGTTCTTATCCACGACCTTCGCTCCATAAGGCTTTAGCTTATAGAACTGACGAGCAAGCTCAGAAGAGAAACCCAGACCGTATTGATCCGGTTCACCGTCTCCGTCTTCATCTACTGTCAGCTTCTTCGCATATTCTCTAAGTTCATTCCACGTTTTGGGAGGACCTTCAAGGCCTGCTTTTTTAAATGCTTCCTTATCGTAAAATAAGGCAAGGGTAGAGAAGTCTTTCGGAAATCCGTACTGTTTCCCATCAAGCTTGAAAGCATTTAACAGCGGATCCTGAAAATCATTGATATCGAATTCTTCCGTCACATAATCGTCGAGAGGTTCGAGCACCCCAGTTTTAGCAAGCCCGGGAGCTTCAAATGCATCGAGATAAAATACATCCGCAGCTTCTCCCCCAACGAGACGAGTTTTCATCACATCCATGTATTGATCGGCAATGACTTCATGCTCAACTTTGATATTCGGATGAGAGTCTTCAAACTCCTTAAGTGTCTGGTCCAGCAATTCCTTCTCTTCGGGAGTACTGCCCCAGCCCGCAAGTTCGACGGTTACCTGTTTACCATCGCTTCCACCCTCGTCTTTCTGTCCGGAAGTATCATTGCTGCATCCCGTAAGAGCAGTTCCCATTAACATTCCAGTTACCCCAACAGCAGCCAGTATTTTGTTAATTTTCATCATGTATCTACCCCTTCAAAAGTTTTATATGTGAATTTGTGATTCGAATTGAAGATTTATATTCAAACCACTGGAGTTTGCTTTAACATCGAGCTCGTACTTTTCTCCTCGACGTTTGACGGTAAAAGAGACTTTCCCCCCAGCTAATGGCATGTCCTGGACTGACATTTCGTTCATTCCGCTCACAAAGTTTGGAGTAAGTATAATTTCCCTGCTGTCATATGTGGGGTAAAGACCTAGCATCGTCCGAACAAACGTTAAGGAAGTACCGGCTGCCCATGCCTGCGGAGAACAAGCAACCGGATAAGGGACCGGCTTTCCTTCTTCTCTTCCATAGCCACAAAACAATTCCGGAAGGCGCGCATATTCAAAAGAACGCGATGCCTCGATCAGTCCCTCCATGACAACATTAGCTTGGTGATGACCCTGAACAAAACCCATCCCAAGCAAAATCAAACTGTTATCATGAGGCCATACACTTCCATCGTGATAACTCATCGGATTGTACCCGGCTTCCCCTTCTGCCATCGTCCGAATTCCATAACCTGAAAACATCTTTGGGGAAACGAGTGAATCTAGCACCTGTTTCTGTTTACCTTCTTCTATTAAACCAGCATACAATGCGTGCCCTGGGTTGGAGGTAATCGTACCGACCTGTTTTTTATGCTCATCCAAGGCTATTGCAAAATATCCAACATCCTCCATCCAGAAAGCTTCATTGAATTCTTTCTTTAAGCGGGATGCCTGGGAGATCAATTTTTCCGCTTTTCTAGAATTGCCCGTAGATTGGTACATCTCAGCAATTCCAAGTCGTGCCTGGTACACATACCCTTGAACCTCTGCTAAAGCAATCGGCGATTTGGCATAATCCCCGTTTCTATGGACAATAGAATCTGCTGAATCTTTCCATCCTTGATTGGCTATCCCTTTACTAGATGCTTGATGGTACTCGATAAATCCATCCCCATCTCGATCGCCAAATTGATCGATCCATTCGATAGCGCTTTCAACACTCGGAAGTAGTTCTTTAAATAAATCTATATCTTTTGTCCACCTTACGTATTCCGTTAAAAGCACCAGATATAAAGGTGTCGCATCAACCGTTCCGTAGTATGGGGTGAAAGGAACCTGATTCGTATTCGCCAGCTCGCCATAGCGGATTTCGTGCATAATTTTTCCCGGTTCCTCATCTCGCCATTCATTTTTCTTTGTGCCTTGATAACGGGCCATCGTCCTTAAAGTTCCTTTAGCTATCTCCGGGTGAAAAGGAAGCACCTGAAGAGCTGCAATCAAACTATCGCGTCCAAAAGGAACACCAAACCACGGCAGACCAGCTACAAAAAATGGTCCGAACCCAACATCAGTTGACAGTACACGAAGATCTTGTACGCTTCGCTCAATCAGATGGTTCAACGGTTGATGATCTGTGACTACTTTCATCGCCGTATCCTTCCATTTTTCATGCGATTGCTTAAGATTTTGAAAGGCTTGATGCGCGGGTAGTGGCTGTTTCCTCTCCTCACCCACGAGAGCGACCACCCGTACGGTTACTTCTTTCAATTCTTCATGTGCTAATTCAAATGGAAAAGCGATCGTGCTTCCTTCCACCTCAGCTCCGGAAGAAGAATTCCAAATCACTTGTGTGGACCGGTTGACTTGATCCGAACCTGTGTAATTAAAGATGAGACGATCATCCTCTACTTTCGTTTCATGCTTTGTTCCCACTTCACCATGCTGAAATCCTCGAACGATAAACATATCCGCAAAGTCTGCTTCAAAGGAAAGCTCCAATGAAAAGCTGACAGGTTTTGGATAGTAGCTTTTCGCTCGAATTGTTTCATATAGAACGTCTTCCGAGATATAGCGGAACCTTTCAATTTCTATCGATTCCCTCCAGAGTTCAAGCACACCATCCTTTTCCATATGTGAGTTTGTTAAGAGTATAGAAGACTCATAGCTTTTACCTGCTTCCGATTTCAGCAGGACCAATGGTTCACCGTTAACTGTCAGTGACATTTCGCTTAAAAACCGAGTATCCCGTCTATAAAGTCCAAGCCCATAAGGATGCTCAAGTGGAATATCTCCACCTTTATCTGTTAGTAAAAATAATTCATTGTCTTTCAAAACACGGTAATCCATTCATACACCCCTTTACCCGAAACGTTTTGAATTCTGGTTAAAAAAATAACATCCGAAACGTTTCGGAACTTTCATAAAAAAATTTATTTTATTTCTTTTGTCGTATTTCTTATCTTTAATTCATTTTCAATCAATCGTACTCTGTCCCCTGAAGTTTGACGAAGAATACTTAGCAGCAGATCTGCAGCAGCATAACCCATTCGGAAACAATCCTGAGCTACTGTAGTAAGCGCCGGGGTCACGTAGGAAGCAAGGGTAATATCATCGTAACCTGTTACCGATAATTGGTCCGGAACTTTCCGTCCCAGCTCTTTAGCTGCACGCACCACCCCGAGTGCCATAAGATCACTCGCGCATACAAAAGCTGTAATTTCTGGATAAGTGTTTAGCAGCTTCAGGGCCTCCTCTTGAGCTTTTCTTTCACTGTATTCTCCATCGCAAACCCATTCGTTACGAACAGTCAGTCCGGCTTCAAGCATACCCAGTTCAAAACCTTTAAATCGTTCTTTGCTTACAAAAGCCTGATCATGGCCATTTACCATGGCAATGTTTTCATGTCCAAGCTTTGCTAGATGCCTAATTGTTTTCATTATTCCATCGACGTTATCCGTTGTGACATACCCAGCTGTTTCACTTTCTACCGGTACGTCAATTAGAACGCACGGAATATTACTGTCAAAGATCTCTTGAAGATAGGGATCGTCATTCTTTATTCCTTGAACTATGACGCCTTCCACCCGGCGCTCTCTGCATAACTGAGCATAGGTCTTCTCCTTCTGCTTAGAGGTGGTCGTATTAAAAAGGACAAGGTCATACTCTTCGGCACCGCAAAATTCATTAATTCCTGTAAGTACATCGAATACAATATTATCCTTTGCTCCTTCCCGTGACAGCCCGGATACCAGTAAACCTATTGTCTTCGTCTTATTCATCACAAGACTTCTTGCCAAAGCGTTCGGACTGTACTCGATTTCTTTTGCTATTTCTTCGATGCGCTGCTTGGTTTTAGTATTTACATCGGAATAACCGTTTAAAGCTCTAGAAACTGTTGTAACGGAAACTCCAGCCAGTTTTGCAATATCTTTGATGGTAGCCATAGCTTTTTACATTTTCCTTTCCGAAACGTTTTGGATCATTAACTTATTTTGGATTATACATAGGTTGAAAGCGTTTTACAACCCTCTAATTCTAAATCTATCCTACATACCATAGTGGGACACAGAAGTTTTATGCGTAGAATAGAAGTGAAGCTACCTTCTTAATTGGTTCTATAAAAGAATTAAATTCAATTCAAATTTTCAGGTAAACTTTAACTTAAATAAGTCCCGCATCCGTCTCTGGATGCGGGACTTATTTGTATTCATTGTTCCTCTTGGTTATCTTTCTTTATGGTGCTATGATTCATTCAAATCAAATTGATATAAATAAGCTACTAATTTGTCAAAATCTTGATCAGAGGAACATTCAATTTGTAAATCAATGAACGTCATTACGACTTCTTCATCATCGAAAGGGAAATGGCTGTTATCCACATTACTAAGGATTTCCCTATTGGAAAGTCCCTTCCCCCGTAGCAAATCCACCGCTTGTTTCATAGAAGATACTTCTGCCATGTGTATTCCTCCTTTTTGTCTATATATACTTTTTCTTTAAAAATCACTAAAATTCCTGTTTGACTTTTTAGAATTTATCAACTTTCTCACACGTAATTTTCCATGAATGCATTGGATAACGTTTGGCCCGTTGAATAGAGAGGTAATATAATTTAAAACACCCTAGGAGGATTAGCATTAAAAAGGTAATATTTTTCCTTTCCATAACAATTTTATTCTGCATAGGAACAATCATCGTAAATCACTCAACTATAAGCAATGACCCTTGGTGGACGATCCTAATGATTGGTTTAGTAATTACTGGTAGTTTATATATCTATTTTGATAATAAGGAAAGAAAAAATGATTGACCTTATATTTTCATAAACAAACTCGAGGATAAAACCTATACTGCCCACTGTTTGAATAACAGTTGAATGTCTTTAGCAGCAGAAGACTGTTCCCTAAACTACGGAGAACAGTCCTTTTTAATTACCTTATGTTACGTTACTTTTCCACAATCCCGAGAACAAATCCATCGTAACCTTTACTGCCTACGGTTTGAACAGCTGTCGAATCAATCCGACTGTCCGTAGACAAAAGGTCTGTGAACTCTCTAATTCCTTTGATCCCTTCGTCTTCACTCTCTTGTTCTACTACCTCCCCATTTCGAACAACATTGTCTCCCACGATTGCAGCACCAGAAACACAAAGTTCCAACGCCCATTTGAGATAACCCGGGTTATTACTTTTATCGGCGTCGATAAACACGAAATCAAAATCAGAAAATCCTTTTTCCTCAAGTACAGGGAGCGTTTCTAGTGCTGGTCCAACTAAAACTTCGACTTTATGTTCGACACCCGCTCTTTTCAAATTTTCCCGAGCCACTGCCGCATGCTTCTCACTGAATTCAAGCGAAATCATCTTACCGTCTTCCGGCAGAGCTCTAGCCAGCCAAATTGTGCTGTAGCCTCCAAGTGTTCCAATTTCTAAGATATTCTTTGCGCCTTTAAGTTTAGCAAGCAAATAAAGCTGCTTCCCTTGCAATGGCGAAACATCGATCGCCGGCAATCCTGCCTTCTTGTTTGCTTGGAGAACAGAGGCCATAACAGGATCCATGGTGTTCAATTTTTCATTATAATAATCGTCTACTTGCTTCCACAACGAATTCATAATCTTCTACCTCCCAGCTTTAGCTGCAGATGAATTTGAAAATTCTCACTTCTTTAAGCAGCATGAAATTATCCCCGCAATTGGTGAGGGAGCATTTCACACCTGATATTTATATTATAGTATAAAGAAATTTTAGGAAGGAATGAAGTAACTTCATATAGAAGAGTGATATAAGACATCCAAAAAAATTAATAATCGGATAAAGTTTTCTTGTAGATTATTAAATAATTGTTAGGAGGTAAGACAAAGATAAATATGTTTACTAATTTTATGAATACTATTATTTACACACTAGCTATACTTATTTTCCCTTTTTTAGTGGTTCAATTTTTGGGACTACCGTTCGTGCTTTACTTCGTTATTGTAATCATTCTTATTTTATTTATGATTTACAAGTTTTCAAGGGAGAATAATTAAAACCGCGTTTACTAATAGCATACTTAAGAAGAAATGAAATATAATTTATTTTCTTTACATAACTAAAGTTTTCTCTGTAAATTTAGAAATTGGTTCTGAGGTGGAAGCGTTTTGTTACTAAAAGAATTCTTCAAATTTATTGGTAAGTATTTATTAGGACTATTAGGTATACTGTTTATCAGTTGTACACCCATATTTTTCTCTTCTAAAGAAAAGGTTTTTGTTAAATTTTTCAACTCAATAATTAGTATCTTTCAAAAATTATTTCATCCTGATACTTGGGTCATTCTCTATCATCCTCCTAGAACTTTACAGATTTTAGAGAAATCAATCCAAGAGTTTTTTTGGAACAATTACTTATATTCTTTTAAAATACTTGTTGGCTCATTTATTTTTGCTCTAATAATTGGTCTTATCTTAGCTATAATAACGCTCCTTCTTCCCGGAAAATGGAGTAAGTTTCTATTTTTCCTCTCTGAATTTACGATTGCTATCCCTGATCTTCTTTATCTTTTCTTATTCCAAATGTTTATTGTATGGTTCTATCAACATACTGACGTGCTCCTTATGAATATTGTCTATATCAATGGAGAAAAAATATATCTAGCTCCCATCATTTCTCTTGGCTTACTCCCTGCCATTTTATTTTATCGAATGATCGTTCTTCTTTTGAAAGAAGAGTTAAACAAAGATTATAGTCAATTTGCAAAGAGTAAAGGGTTAACTCACACCATAGTGTTATTAAAGCATTGTATGAGAAACATCGTACACTCTTTATTTTACCAATCGAAATCTGTCCTCTGGATAACGCTCAGCAGCTTAGTCGTTATTGAAACAGTTTTCATGATACCTGGAGTTATTCAGCACTTTACTGCTAATTTAGATCCATTTAATAATTTTCTAATGTTAGCTATGCTGTTCACCCCTTTTTATTTCCTTTATTACATAATGGAATTACTCTTATTCAGAAATGATACGAATTCAGATACTGTCCGTGAAGGAAATTATGTAAATCTTTATTTTGTTGATGTAAAAAGCGATCTAAACATTAAAAAAATATGGCATCATATTCCTCATAAGTTCAGAAGTACTCTTAACTTTTTTAAAATTCATATGCAGGAAAAACAATTTGCAATAGGATTTCTTTTTATATTCCTGATCCTAATAACCAGCATTGTTTATCCTCAGTTAGTTGATGATCCAGTAAAACAAATAAGATATATACATGCTGCCGACGGTTCAATAAAAAGTACGCCGCCACATCCTCCTTCTCAAGAATTAATCTTAGGTTCGGACGCCTATGGATACTCAATTCTTGAGAAATTGATTGTTGGTGCAAAATTCACGATAGTTTTTTCAATACTCATAGGATTTTTAAGAGTCTTTTCCGGTTACTTCTTCGGTGCTATCTATACATTTTTCTTGCCAAAAATGATAAGGAACGTTATTAAATCTATTGCGGATGGTATGCAATTTCTACCTTTGAGTCTTGTTGCTTACCTATTATTGTTACCGATATTAATGGTTGATCGCGCAAGTGCCTCCGAAGGAATGTGGATGAGAATAACTCTTGAAGTAATCATACTTACTCTTCTCGTATTACCCATGATGGTCAATATTATTGGAAATGACATGCTAAATCTAACCAGGAAAGAATATATTCAAAGTGCTAAAGTATTGGGTGCAAGTAACTATAGAATTCTAACTAAATATATAACTCCTAATATTTTCTCTAGACTTATAGAACAGTGGGGGCAGCATACAATACAAACCCTCTATATCTTTATACATTTGGGATTATTTTCTCTTTTTTTGGGTGGGACGATCCCTCAATTAGGTGCTTTAGGCGGTCCATCGATTTCTACCACCTATGAATGGTCTGGTTTAGTAGCTTCTTCACGAAATTCTTTAATGACAGGTAACTACTGGCAGGTTTTACCTTCATTGTTTTTATTTATGCTTTTCATACTATCCATTCAAGGCATAGTAAATTCAATTATTAAAAGGGAGCGATATTAACTTCAAATTTCCCTCATTGAACCTATTAAATCCTAAACCCCTGTCAAAGGAGTTTAGGATTTGCTATTACATAGTCCATGATGAATAGCGATTATTCACCTGATTTCGACATTAAATACTCTAAAAATATAAAAAACCCTTGATTATCAAGGGTTTCAAGGTAGTGGAGCATAGCGGGCTCGAACCGCTGACCTCTACACTGCCAGTTTGGAAAGTCAAATATCCTTTAATTTCTTAAAGTGGTCTTAGCCGTTGGCATAAAAAGGTTTATAAAGGATTTTTACTATGAACAATATCCGTTAATCACCTATAAAAATCTATAATGCATGACCAAAATATGACCAAATTATCAGCAGTAGTGTTTGCCAAAACTCATTACTTATATGACAAATGAATTTAGCTGTCATAGTCGTCATACCTGTCATTAATTAGGCTAACCTATCTATGATAGATAGGTTAGTCTAATAATCAGATTAGTTAAATTAAAATCGTTAATCGGAGATAACATTCCCATTCTTGTCATGAATTTTTATTTCTTCAATAAACTGCTTACCTTCTTTAGAGGTTAAGAATTCTTTAATCTGTTTTTCTATTTCAGTTATTGCTTGATCTTTATCGTGACTATTAGAACTTAACGTGGTACTGACAAAAATATTAAACGTTTCATTTTGAAGGGACACTCCCACCGTTTTCACATGTAATCCTTTCTGACCTGCCAAAGCAATAGCCAATGGCCGACTCAGTTGACGGGCTTTCTCTCCTTTTGCCATTTTTTCTCTGTCTAAAATGTTCACTTTTACATCATAAGAATCTGAGTCCACTGAATCTATTTTTTTCGGAAGCGCTGCTTTTAGAGTTTCCGCATTAGTTTGAAATCCCCATGCGCTGACCGTTAAAGTATGATTAGGATAATTTAAATTCACCCCTTGATAAGGAATGTTTTTAGAGGAAAGAGCTTCTTCCACATAGCTGGAAAGAATGGTTATTTCTCTCCATGATTTTTCTGCTTTTGACCACCTCTCGTAGTCCACATTTTCTATATTGGACCCTTCTACATATCGAAAAATCTCAACAGTATAGTCGTCTCTATGGAAAGCTTTAAGGAGGGTAGTCACTTCACTTTTTACAACCTCTTGGTTATCTTTAAATGTCTGTTCGTCTTCTTTAACCCCTATAGTAAAAGTATCTGCATTCGGTATATAAAACGCTAGCCCGATAGAATAGCCCATATTACTAAGTTTAGCTTTGATTTTTTGCTCTTCATTTATAAGTTCTTGGCTCTTTTTCACAGGGGTGTGGGTATCTTCTTCATATGGAACCACTTTAACCGAATAGGCATCCAACCCTTTTTCTTTCAAAAGTGTTTGTGCATGGTTTTGAATCTTTTCTTTCACTTGGTGAAAGTAAGCATTGCCTCCAGGTACCTCTATTTCGTATGCTTTTTGTTGAAAGTTAGAATTAACTGCATGGATATGATAATCTTCGGAAATTAGATAATCCTTAATTTCCGATGCAAGAGGTGCTGGCTCTTCATCATCGAATATATGTCCAATAAGAGGAAATTCAGCCATGACATTAGAAATGGAAGGAGAGATAAAGGCAGATCCTATGAGAACACCTAGAAAAATAACGACGGCTGAGGCTAAATACGTAACCTTTTTCCTCTTATTCGGTTTATGATTAATGGATTCTTTAACCTTTTGTTTTATTCTATGGTGAATCATATCATTGTAATAATCTTGTTGATAATGCTTTTTAGTCTCTTTGAATAAGTCTCCCAACTAAATCAACTCCTCTCGTATAATTGGATTCGACTTTAATTTTTCTCTTCCTCTAGAAAGTCTTGTCTTGATGGTATTCTCATTTGTGTTTAGTGTGGTACTCATTTCTTCAATGGATTGGTCATGAAAGTAGTGAAGAGTGAGCACTTCCCTATATTTCACTGGCAAGGAAAAAACTGCTCTCAACACCTGTTCCTTCCGATTTTTCTTCACATAATTGTTCTCTGTGCTTTCCGTCCAATGTTCTTTTTCAAAATACTTGAATGGATATTTCAACTGTGCTAGTTTTTTACGCCGCAGAACATCTTTTGATCGATTGACGGTAATTCGGTAAATCCACGAAGAAAGAGCCGCGTCTCCCCGAAATTGATTGTATTGATGATACACTTTTATGAGAACATCTTGTGAAATATCCTCAGCACTCTCTTTATCTTTTACATAGGAATAAGCTAATAGATAAATTCGTTTCGAATAAGTATTCATAATTTGTTCCAATATAGAATCTATTTCTTCACCGGAAAGATTTTCTTTATTTTGAAATGACATTTCTTCCACTCTTCTCCCTCCTTTATACTCTTAGGACTAACGAGTTAGCATTTAGGTTTCAAGAAAATGAATAAAATATATATGAGATGTAGAGAAATTACCCAATTTTTCACAAGCAATTATTTTTGACGTTTGGTCAAATACCACTCACTTTCCGTAACTACCTCATAGTACTTGAAGAAGGGACAAGCTACTTAATGATCACGAATTTCGTTTTATCGTTCTTGAATTGATTAAAACTAAAAATCAACTCTTTGAAAATTCTATCTTTACGGTACCTAAGGAACAGTTAACAAAATGATCAATGAATCAAAAACAGGTTTTCGAAAAACTTCTCGAAAACCTGTTATGAACAAAATTTACTTTTTTCAAAAATTATCATTTTTTATTATTGACTAAGTTCTTCAATTACTTTAAATATCCTAGAGTAAACCTCTTCGATATGTTCTTGTGTTTTTTTATCATTGTATAAACCAAACCCCCAGAAGTTCAATTTATCTTTACTTGGATTGTTGATAACCCCAACCGCATAATTTTTACCTGGTTCCCACTTCCAACTTGGACTAAATTCAGTACTGCTTACTATGAATGGTATATAACTATTGGCTGAAATAAAGAAATAAGGAATAGTTGAATTCAAGTAAACTTCTGAGTATTGGCTAGATGATGCTTCAGAAAAAGTATCCTCCATGACGAATACTGCATCGTAGGAAGTTAATTTTTCCCTTTTTAGATTTCTAAAAGAAATTCTAGTAAACCTTATATTTTCTTCTTTTACTTTAGGTATTTCCCCTAATATAGCGATATGTAATGGTTTCCCTTGATATAGTTCAAATTTTTGGGCTTGGGATTTACTTCTTTCTTCTATTGGTTTTGAAACATCCCCTTTTGAAACATCTATAACTTCCTTGGTATCTTTTATTTTTTGATTTGAACAACCGAGCAGTCCTATCCCAATTATAATAAATAAAAAAATTAGTGTCTTCAAAGACCTTTTAATTGCTCCCAGCCTCCCGCCTCTTCCATAAACTTCCCTACTTTAACGAACTAACGGTTTCTAACTTATATTAAACCATTGATTCAGATGAATAACCTAAACATTCTAAGAAAGAATTCTCTTAGAACGCTTAGTATTTAGTTGATTCTTTTTCCATCTTCACTATATATGTTAATTATATAATCATCTTCTTGAATGTTTTCTTTTACTTCATCGGATTGAACAAACTGTTTTACTGTACTCTTAATCTCTTCTGCCAGTTTATTTGCATCTGGATTACTTGAGCTAAGAGATGTGTTAACACTTAGAGTCAATGGTGAAGTAGAAAAACCAACATTATTTACTTTATATTTTTTCACACCTATTAAACCTTGGTTAATAGAGGTGAATACTTTTGTCCACCCTGGAGATAGTAGATAATCCGCTTTATATGTTTTCACAGTAAAACCTTTGAAATTCATTTTTTCTAGTATTCTGATTGCGGACTCTTTAATCTCTTTATGTCTCAACTCAGAAGGCAGCACTTCTATGGACATAAATTTTTCTTTAGGATTGGGTCTTGCTTGAACACTATATATCTTATAACCTTTCCTAGCCAATTCATGTTCTACATTGTTTTGTATGATGAGACTCTGCCTTTGAACTTTTTGTAGTGATTCCCAGGTATCTTCCAAAATAAAGTCCATGTTTGTTCCTTTGATTTGATGAAAAATTTCTGGTTTGTAGTTACTTAAACCATTCTCATTTAAGATTTTGGTAATATTCTTTTTGAGTGACTGACTCACACCATAATAGTATGAGCTATCACCTTTAACCCCCAAACTTAGTATTTTTTCTTGTGGGAAAAGCACAACTTTTCCAATTTTATAATGGTTACTTATTTGTTGTTTAATTGTTGATTCCATACTTTTCGTTTCATCAGTCTGGTTTAATTTCGCACGAGTAGTTGTTGTTTTACCTTTATCGTGATAGACATTGATACTATATGCATCTAGACCTTTTCTATCTAAGATTTCGCGAACAGATTGTTGAATACTATCTTTTACCTTATTTAAATAATTCTGTTCTCCCAAAACACCAATATTCATGGTCTTGGTCGAATAATCAATGGTTATTCTGTCAATATTATATGTTGGTTTTAATTCTTTCTTTACGTCCGTGACTAATCCTGCGTCTGAATTCTCTTCATAAATTGAATTTAAAAAAGGAAGTTGAGCTAAGGCATTTGATACCGTGGAGGAAGTAAAAGATGTTCCAATTAAGATTACTATTACGGTGGCTGCTGCATAAGTGAAATACATTAATTTACTTTTTTTCTTATGCATTCGTTCTTTCCTGCGAATTCTTTTTAGAACCTGTTCTTGTATTCGCACTGAAGTTTCTTCATCGACATAATTATTTTCATAATAGTCTTTTGATTCATTTAGAAGTTTGTCAAACATAGCTCTCTCCTCCTTCACTCCTTAGTTTTTCTTTTAGTTTATTCCTTCCTCTGGCTAACCTTGTCTTAACCGTATTCAGACTTACATCCAATGTCTCAGAAATCTCAAGGGTTTTTAGCTCATGAAAATAGTGTAAAATTAACACTTCCCTGTATTTTAATGGCAGTGAAAATACAAAACTTAATATTTCTTCTTTCTTATCCATTTTAAGAACTGTCTCTTCTGAACTTTCTATTTTACTGTGATGATCTTCACTCTTTAGAGGAAATCTCCATTTTAATAACTTTTGCTTCCTTAAAAAGTCCTTCGAGGTGTTTACAGTAATTTTATAAATCCAAGAAGTAATTGCTGCTTCACCTCGATAGGTATTAATGTGGCGGTAACATTTTATGAAAACCTCTTGTGAAATATCTTCCGCAATCCCCTTATCTCTTACAAAAGAATAAGCAAGTAAATAAACTTTGTTAGTGTATTTTTTCATTAATTCCTTTAGTAGATATTCCTTATCTAAATTTTGAAACTCCCTATGGTCTTGCTCTTTTATATTTTTTTGATTATTTAATTGGCTACTCTCCTGTTCCAAACTATTCACCCCTTATTAACGTCACCTTACATATTTAGACATTATTAATTAGTTTTTGGTTTCAATATTCTTTGGAAAACTATAACCTATAAAAATTATGTATATATTTAAGTAAAGTAAAAACAGAGCTTCCATTTAAATAGAAGCTCTGTTTAGCATTATTTTCTTCTTGAGCTAGTGCCTGCGTTTTCTAAGACAATGTTTCTTTTTTTGGTTCTATCTTACCTACTCGAACCAAACACAGCAACGTTGTAAACGTCCTTCTTAAACTCTTCTGCTCCGTTAGTTCAATACTTTCATCCGCTTAGTTTGAAAAAGGCTCCATAAACCGGAAGACTTGATATCAAGACAATAGAATTATTCTTTGGGTTTTTTGGGAAATCGTGAGATCTAGTTTAAAAGGTAGAATTCTGTCTTAACAGTTCTTTTAGCTCTTTCTCTACCTCAATTTTAAAATCATTGTTCTTTAAATCAAACAGGGTACCAGTCCCTTTAATGTAACCAGATGAATAATACCAAAGATATACGGTAGCTGCATAAAACTCATCATCGAATTTTTCACCATCGTAATCAATCGCTATCTGTGAACGATATTCTTTCTCTAAACAACTTTCATGAG
>NZ_JAUTWQ010000024.1:0-87268 GCF_046719735.1 Halobacillus rhizosphaerae | reverse complement strand
AATAATAACCTATAAAAAATAGGTCAACCAGAAATCACTGGATGACCTTATAATACGAAAGGGCAGGATTGCGGAAAACTCGATTTCGAGACTTTTGTTGAGATTGTAGGACTGCGGGGAACGACTCCTCTAGTTCCATCGCCCAGACACTCGAGACATAAGCCGCTCATCAACGGAAGGGAAAATCGCCTTCCTTTTGATGGTCGGCTTATGCTGGTCGTGTCTACCAGGGCGATTCCACATTTGAACACTTTCCGCGGGCATGCGCTGATCCTACTCAGACTTCGTCTTCCGGAGTCTCACCTGTCATGCTTCTCCCTCAGGAGTCTCCCCGTTCCCTCCGCCCCCTTGCTATATTGTGGCTCTCGAAATTAAGAGGAGGATGTAAAGCATTTATTGCAGCTGATTTTTCCGATTTAATAGGAAGTAGAAAGGCAGAGCGACGAATTTCCTTCGGTTAAAAATGTCCGTTCACTTTATATCAAAGGGGGTGGATGGGAAATAGTGAGTCTCCCGCGGGAGAAGGAGCTAGGCGAGACCCACAAGGAGTGATAACGACTGAGGAGGCTGGCCAATTCCCCCGCAGGAAAGCGAGTTATTACCCATCCAACCCCAGTCTTGTTATGGCAACGAACCTGAAGTGTCTCGAACCTGAGCCCTTCATGAATCGGGATCTTTATTGGATATAAATGTAATGGAAACACAGGCAATAGTATTAGAATCCTTTACATCTATAACAACAAGTCTTATACTTTAATTCGTAATGATTATTATTTAGCGAGGTTAGACCATGAACTCAAACAACATTGTAACTCTTAACCATGTATCATTTAAATATGAAAAAGAATGGGTAGTCAAAGACGTAGATTTAGCAATAACTTCCGGTCAATTTCTAGGTCTGGTCGGACCTAATGGGTCGGGGAAGTCTACATTGATTAAACTCATGCTGGGATTGCTTAAACCAGATCAAGGAGAAATAAAGTTATTTAATCAGCGAATGAAAACATTTAACGACTGGAAGGAAATCGGCTTTGTCTCCCAGAAAGCAAACAGTTTCAATTCCGGTTTTCCAGCAAGTGTACTTGAAGTAGTTCAAAGCGGACTGGTTTCAAGAGTTGGTGCGTTTCGCTTTTTCAATCATCAACACAAACAAAAAGCTCAAGATGCCTTGCGTTTAGTCGAAATGGAAGAATACGCACATGCTACGATCGGAGAATTATCGGGCGGCCAACAGCAGCGGATTTTCATTGCGCGTGCTTTAGTGAGCGATCCTAAACTGCTTATTCTGGATGAACCTACCGTCGGAGTGGACGAAAAGCACGTTTCAGATTTTTATGAACTCTTGAGGAAACTCAACAAAGAGCAGGGGATTTCCTTATTGATGGTCACGCATGATATTGGCACCATTACCGAGCATGCGACTCATGTCGTCTGTATGAATAAAACGATTCACTTTCATGGGGAGTCTAAAGACTATAAAGAATTTAGTGAAGAAGATTTAAATCATCTCTATGGTCATTCGGTCCAAGCACTCACTCATAATCATCACCACGATGAGGTGAATCACTTATGATTGAAAGCTTTTTTCATTATCAATTTCTGCAGAATGCAGCCATTACCGGCATGCTGATTGGTATCGTTGCTCCTTTGCTGGGAGTATTTATTGTAGTACGACGACTCTCACTTATTGCGGACGCTTTATCGCATATTACGCTGACAGGGATTGCTGCAAGTTTGCTGCTTGAAAAGAAGGTGCCATCCATTAATGATTGGAACCCAGTTTATATGGGGATGGTGTTTTCCGTTGCCGGGGCAGTTTTAATTGAACGGCTTCGCAAAGTTTACAAACATTATGAGGAACTAGCGATACCGATTATTTTATCTGGAGGCATCGGCCTCGGGGTAATCCTGATTTCTTTAGCAGACGGCTTTAATACGGATTTATTCAGTTATTTATTTGGAAGCGTAACAGCGGTCAGTCGGACAAATATGTGGACGGTCTTAGTGGTGACGATTTTAGTAGCCCTCATTGTTCTTCTTTTTTATAAAGAATTGTTCGTGCTTTCTTTTGACGAGGAGCATGCTTCCATCTCAGGGGTTAACGGCAGGTTTATCCATCTTTTATTTATAGTCATGGTGGCAATCGTCATTGCTGCCTCTATGCAGGTAGTGGGTATTCTGTTAGTCTCTGCATTAATGACGCTTCCAGTTGCTTCTTCACTTCGACTGGCGCATAGTTTTAAACAAACGATTGGTTTATCTATCGTGTTTGGAGAAACTTCAGTCATATTAGGTCTGATTTCTTCTTATTATCTAAGTGTTCCTCCAGGCGGCACCATTGTAATGACAGCGATTTTGATTCTTGTTTTTTCTATGATTTATAAAAAAGTAAAAGCTCAACAATGGACAAAGGGTGAAATAGTATGAAATTAGAGGCTGCCTTTAATAAGTTAAAGGAAAAAGGATATAAACGTACGAAGCAGCGGGAGAAGATTCTTGAAATCTTTGTTGCTCAAGATCAATATATTGCAGCAAAGGTCATACTTAAGGAGATTCAGGCAGATTTTCCTGGAGTCAGTTATGATACTATTTATCGAAACTTATATCTTCTGAGCGAAGAGGAAATTCTTGAAGCCACAGAACTTGGGGGAGAGAAACATTTTCGCCTGAGCTGTGATACCCATGGTCATCATCACCATTTCATTTGTACCGATTGCGGCAAGACAAAATCCATTCATTTTTGTCCAATGGAAAGGATGAATGAGAGCCTTCCGGGCTGCCAGATTGAGAATCATAAATTTGAAATTTATGGAAAATGTCCGGAGTGCAGCTAACCTGTGGCTACGAGCCACAGGTCATTCTTTGGTTAGAAGGCGTAATGATTACTATTCAATAATGAAGATGGTTTGAGATCATTATTTACTTAAAAGACAGGAAAGGATAAGACGTACATGCGACGATATTTGGGGATTGCTTTACTATTAATAATGATTATAGTGACCGCTGGCTGTGGATCCAAGGAGAATGCGGCGAACGTAAAGAAGAACAAAGATGTTCTGACGATTAAGACCACTCTTTACCCTTTGGAATATTTTACAAAACGAATCGCGGGGGACTATGCAAACGTCAGCTCAATCATCCCGGCAGGATCGAGTGCTCATACATATGAGCCCACAACGAGAGAAATGGTAGATATGGCAGAAGCGGATGCCTTTATTTACAATGGTGCCGGATTGGAAAGCTATGCTGAAAGTATATCAAACGCCATTAAACCAGAAGGAGTGACCATACTTGAGGCGTCTCAGGGAGTGAAGCTGCTTAAGGGCAGCGAGGAAAATCACCAAGATGCTGAGGAAGACCATCATCATGGCGATGCCAACCCGCATGTCTGGCTGGATCCAAACCGGGCGATCAAGATGGCAGATAATATTAAAAACATGCTGGTGGAATTGAATCCGGACGCCAAAGAAGAATTCAATCACAATTATTCAGTTCTAAGGCAGCAATTACTCGACCTTGATAAAGATTTTCAACAGCTGGAAAATCAGCCGAAGAATGAAATTATTGTCTCTCATGCGGCTTATGACTATTGGGAGCAAGAATACGGCATTCACCAAATCTCGGTCTCAGGGCTCAGCCCCACAAATGAACCTTCTCAGAAAGAAGTAGAAGCTATTGTAGAGAAGGCGAAACAAGATGATTTGCGTTATGTATTATTTGAACAAAATGTGACCCCGAAAGTGTCGAAAGTCGTAAAAGACGAAATCGGAGCCAAATCACTGCGACTTCATAACCTTTCTGTGCTGACCGAAGAGAATATACAAAATCATGAGGATTATTTTACACTTATGGAACATAATATCGACGTATTAAAACAAGCCCTAGCTGAATAAATGCAGGGTAGTCCCTTGAAATTTTCTCGCTATAAAACCCGAACTTAAAGTTCGGGTTTTTTGTGTTTTGCGATTCCAATGGCACTCATTCTCCTTGCTCCACCTATCGCGGACGGGTCTTTGACCTCTTGAAAAGCTCGCAAAGCAGGGGAAAAGGAAATAATTTCATTCACGTTTCTTGATGAGAAAGATCATAGGATTTTGGGTCCCTAGTAAATAGGGTGCACATCAAGACGGTAAAGAGAAGAGCTACAATAATGGCAAAGAAAGATACATCAGGCATCCAATCGAGCAAGGCTCCGGATAAGAACGGGCCGGCTATGCTGCCTAGACTGAATGCCATCCCGCACAAAATATTCCCAGCAGGAAGCAATTCTCGTGGCAGCAAATCGGTCATGAACGAGATTCCAAGTGAGAAAAGTGATCCTGCAAATAGCCCTGCTAAGGAAAAAGCAGCAAACAACCAAATCGCCGAATGTTCGAAAATAGCGGCCAAAAGAAACGACGCAATCCCCCCAGAGAGGGCTGCGATAATGACTTTCTTTCTTCCAACATGGTCGCTCAGACTGCCTAGCGGAATTTGGGACAGCAGGCTTGCTCCTGCAAAACAAGGAATAATGAAAGTTAACGTGTTTACATCGTGGCCGATACGCATGCCATAAACAGGGAAAATTCCGTGTAAGGTCGCTTCAAGAAAGCCATAAGCAAGCGGAGGCAGAAAGGCTGTCCATCCAAGTCGAAGGGCTTTACCGAACCTTTTTATTGAACTGGTGCCATAGCTTGTGGTAGCGTCATCCTCAGGTGTTTCATTCTGGACCCACAGCATCCCAAGCCACACTATTAGACTCAATCCAGCGGATAATAGAAACGGTGCATAAACACTTAAAGAGAGCAGGTTGGTCATCAATGGACCTAAAGTAAATCCTAAACTGAAAAACAATCCATAATAGGCGATGTTTTTCCCACGTGATTGGTTGGCAGAAGTGGCTGTAATCCAAGTTTGAGTGCCGAAATGGAGAATTTGATCACCAATTCCTATAGTGACCCTCAGCATGAACCAGAACCAGAGTGCCTGCCAAAATGGGAATAAGGCCAGTGATAGAAAGACGAGGGCACCCCCAATCATAATCACTGGTTTATAGCCTAGTTTTTTTAGTGGTTTTTCCATAAATGGAGAAGATATCAGTATGCCGATATACAGGCCAGTTGCATGTAGGCCATTAATGGCGGAAGATATTCCGTTTTCTTCCAGAATAACTGCGAGTAAAGGGAGCAGCATCCCTTGGGAAAACCCGGATATGGTGACAAGGCTGATAAGAATGCGAAAACGTGTTTTTGAGGAAACCATGGAATCCCCCTTTCCGAACGATTAACATCTTTCATATCGTAACGAAAGTAGAGAGTGGGGGCAAGTCTTTCTCATTGGGCAGGTTATTCCTTACTCGAAAACGGTTATTATAGTAGTAAACAGACATACAGAAGGAGAGGATCATCGTGGATTTTTATTTGAAGGAGAATGGGGTTCGAACGTCATTTGAGTATGGCCAATTAAACATTTCAGGAGACGAGAATGAAGGCTTTCGTCCTTATCAGCTGATGGTTGCCTCAATAGCAGGCTGCAGTATCGGAGTCTTTCGGAAGATTCTCAATAAACAACGGGTGAAAATCGAGGATCTTAAAGTAACAGCGGACATCGATCGGAATCCAGATAAAGCTAATCGAATTGAAAAGATCAGACTTCATTATGTGGTTAAAGGGTACCATTTAAACCCCGATAAACTGTTAAAGAACCTTGACGTGTCACGCAGCAATTGTTCCATGGTTCAATCTGTTCAAGACAGTATAGAAGTTGAAGAAACCCTTGAGTGTATAGAGCTAAGCAAGTAAACTAATAGGAGCCTTATTCAAAATTCTGGATAAGAGCTCCTTTTTTCTATAGGAGGAAGCTATTATTGAAAAATTTACTCATTAAATTGTTTTTTTACATAATTGGTTTGGTAACTATTTCACTTGGAGTCACCTTAACGATTAAGGCGGACCTTGGTGCCGGAGCGTGGGATGCTTTAAATGTGGGATTAACCGAATCTTTTGGTTTAACGGTAGGTACATGGGTCATCATTATCGGAGCGGTGTTAATTATTTCCAATGCTCTCATCTCAAAAAGCAGACCAGACCTGTTAGCCGTTTTAACGATCCTGGTACTAGGAAAAATGATTGACTTTTGGATGTCTGCCTTTGCTGAAATGTCCATGAACAGCTGGATAGCTCAGCTCGTCCTATTACTGGCGGGCATTCTGGTTATTGCCTTCGGAGTTTCTCTTTATATTCAGCCGCAATTTTCCATTAATCCAGTGGATGGGTTTATGGTGGCCTTACAGAAACGCTTCGGTCTAAGCTTAACCGCTGCCAAGACCCTAACGGAAACCTTTGCGTTTATCTTTGCCTTTACACTAGGCGGGCCGATCGGAGTCGGAACTTTTATCATTCTTCTTGGTATAGGTCCTGCTATTCATTTCTTTGATCACCGGGCACAGAAAGCAATGAAGCGCATGCTCTCTTAAATATTTATTGAATAGGCCGGGGACATCTTTCACAAAATAAGAAAAAAGAAAGGTGGCCCAACATATGAAAGTTAAATGGCTGGGACTAATCGTTCTTATTGGTTTTCTTACATTATTCGGTACCGATACGATATCGGCTAAAGATAAAGTAAATCAAAAGGACACCTCAATACCAAATCATGTTTTAAATATATCTAAAGACAACACGTTTCCAAACTCTACAGATGATCAACAGGTTCTGGAGGCAGAGAAGTTAACGAAAGACTTAATGAAAGAAACGGATATCCGTATTTCCAATCCTCAGTTGATAGGCATGCTTAACGAAACTACGTTAAAGCCTTCACCTTTAGCTATTGGCTACAGAGCAGAGATCTTTTTAGGAAGATGGCCGTTATCTTATCAGTCAAAGGAAACAAACATTAACTGGGAGTACCAGGAAATCAATCGCAATCAACTGGATAATCATGGCAGTGACGTAAACGAGAAAATCAGCTATGTACAGAAAGAAGAAAAACACATTAAAGGTGGTTTAACCGCCAAAATCAGTCATAGTGAACAAATGAAAAAGTTAATATTACTGGAAGCGCAGAAGAATACGAAATTACCTTTGTCTTTTCACACCGTGGTGGGAAGTGGAACAAAACAGAATAATACCTATGGTGTTCCGGTTAATAAAAGTGCGATTCTTCATGCTTATGCTCCCGCAGTAAATGAAAAGGGAGACGTAACCTTCGGGGATGTTTATATTAAATTAAAGGGCTCTAAGAAATATTTGGTCGTTAAAAATGTAACCAGACAGGGAATTGGAGCCTGGATTCCAATTCAAGACCACCTTAGCTTTTCATTTGAATTAAAATAGTCTTATTCCTCCTCAGAGGAATAAGACTGGAACTCGACGCGCTGTTCTGCCATCGCAATGCTATGATCATACATTGCCTGGGCGAGAATTCGGCGCGTTTCTTTTGCTGCCGTCCAATAAACTAGATCCTCGACGAGCCCTGTGACCGTATATTGATAGCCTCGGTAATGATCATTCAGCGAGGACATTCCGTACACTTGAAATGGTTCGAACGGCTTGTCTGTTAAATCTTTCTTTAAATAACCGTCAAGCTCTTCGTTTAACTGCTCACATGCTTGCTCCAGAATCGAAAATATCTTTTTCGGGTCTTCCTTGAAGCTGGTGGTAACCGATTCAATCACCCGCATATGATCGAGGTTATAATTCTCAATCGTGTTAATCTGCCCGTTGCTGATCGTAAGAAGACGCCCGCTCCACTCGCGAATTTTTAAGAAGCGAAGTCCAATGTCCTCCACTGTTCCGTGAAACGTATTGTTGAGGGTAATGAAATCGCCTTTATGAAGCTGTTTCTCATACAGCAAAAACAGTCCAGAGAAAAAATCTCGAATTAAGCTCTGGGCACCAAACCCGATAATAATTCCAATAATTCCTGCGCCAGCTAATATTTTTCCAATGTTAATGCCGAAAATGGCTAAAGCAATCACAATAAAGCTAATGACTGCTGCATAACTAATCATGGAGTTTATCATAGACTCCAATGTTTTTTCTGTCCGTTCTGTAATAAAGTCCGTTTTCTCAAAAAAGGACCGGAGTGCCTTGCGTAAGAAGATCACCACAATAAATATAAGGATGGCCGTAACAAAGAGCCTGATTATATTGTTGTTTTGAAAAAAGTTAAAAATATTTTCCCATGAGAATTCCATTAGCCCATTCCTCCTATCGTTAAGTATTATAGCAGATTGAAAAACCACGTAGACATTAACGGGTAACCTGTACTATGATAAGCTTGGACAAATCGTTAATAAGGAGCTTAGATATGCCACAACAAGAAAAACTCACCGACTTGAAAACTCGGTTATCAGAATTTATGAACAAACTTGATCAAATGAACCCAGAAGAAACATCTGTTGAGGATATAGATCGGTTAATTTTAATGCTTGAAGATTTAGAACGTAAGATGGACTGATGCTGCAGCAAGGCGCTGACAGCGTCTTTTTTTTACAATGATCTACGAGTTAATGATAGTAAAGTCATCTCCATTAGAAGGAATTTATAACCCTTTTCTTTAATTATAAGGTAAGCACGTAAGAGGAGGCAGCAGCTTTGGATATTCTGATATTTTACTTGTCCCCGGTTGTGGGGTTCGTCTTTATGCTTACATTAATCATGACATTTGTGGCGCTGGCAGGGGGCAGGCCGGTAAAACGAATAAACAAATGGCTGCTCATTAGTTCGCTTGTGATCATTATTGGAATGTTCAGCTACCTCTCCCTTTAAACCACTAGAGGAAGTGTGCTGTACAGTCATGATTCCTCTCTCCGTATGTCAAATAATTATCCTTCAAAGATTACCCTCATAAAAGATGATGTGTGAGGGTTGATTTTTGTAAATCCATACTTTATCATGGTAAATCGTTAATGCACGAAACATCTTAGAGGATTTGAGAGAGGAGAACGCATTATGGCGTGGGCAGTTATTGTGTCTGTACTTATTTTAACTATATTAAGTTTATTAAGAGTGAATGTAATTATAGCGATCCTAGCTGCAGGTTTGGCAGCAGGTTTAATGAATGGTGAGTCGTTAATTGATTCACTGGATATACTAGTGAAAGGAATGGGAGATCAGGCAAGTGTCGCTCTCAGTTATATTCTGCTTGGAGCATTTGCAGTGGCGATTGGTTATTCAGGGATCACAGGGATTCTAGTCAGCTTTCTGCTCCGTGTGCTGAAGGATAGACGTACCACAATGGTGTTAGTGATAGCAGGAGTGGCTTGTTTATCGCAAAACGTCATTCCCGTGCACATTGCCTTTATTCCATTGTTAATTCCGCCGCTTCTGAAGTTATTTGATCGAATGGAACTTGACAGGAGGGCAGTGGCATCTGCTTTGACGTTTGGGCTTCAAGCCCCCTATGTCATGATTCCTGTAGGATTCGGTTATATCTTTCATGAAACCATCCAAAAGGCAATGGCCGCTAATGGGGTTTCCGTAACGATGCCAACCATAGCTCAATCTTTATTAATCCCTGGTTCAGGAATGATTGCAGGCTTATTCGTTGCTGTATTCATTACTTATAGAAAGAAACGGAAACCACTGAAGGGGGATTCTTTCTTTCAGGAAGAACAGGAACAAACTGAAGGGTTTCCGAGTCAATCGTTTAACAGGAAGCATGCGCTAACGATTTTAGCTATTTTTGTGACGTTGTTTATCCAGGCGTATTGGGAAAGTCTGGTGATTGCAGCATTAGCAGGTCTACTATTAATGTTTGTATTTCGAGTGGTTCCCTTTAAGCTTGGCGATAATATCATGACAGAAGGAATTGCGATGATGGGTACAATCGCCTTTGTTATGCTTGTAGCTGCAGGATATGCGAATGTGTTAACGGAAACAGATTCAGTGTCAGCTTTAGTTGAGCAAAGTTCCGCATTTATGGGAAATAACCAAGCACTTATTGCTTTTATCCTATTGCTTGTTGGTTTACTTGTAACGATTGGCATTGGTTCCTCTTTTGCAACCGTACCGATAGTGGCAGCTCTCTTTGTTCCTATTTGTGTAAGTGCAGGGTTCTCTCCAATGGCGACAGCTGCTCTGATTGGGACGGCAGGTGCACTTGGAGATGCTGGATCACCTGCCTCTGATAGTACCCTGGGACCGACTTCAGGTCTTAATGCAGATGGAAGGCACAATCACATATGGGATACATGTGTACCAACATTCTTACACTACAATATCCCGTTATTTCTATTTGGCTGGATGGCAGCTTTAATGTTATAGAAGACAGGTGGGGAATATTCCCACCTGTCTTTTTCTATATTTCGCTTTGGTTCACACATACTATAAAAAAAAGCGAGTGGTTCAAGTGTGGAAAAAATTATTGTTTATGGTTTCTATATGGATGATCCTGTTCCCAAGCACCATTCATGGGGAAGGATTTGGCTATGTAAAGAATAAGGATGGCAAGATTCCTGATGTAGGACGATATGGTCCTATGATTGAGAAGTACGATGGTTTTTATGCAGATCCTTCTGGAGATAAAGTGGTTTATCTGACTTTCGACAATGGTTATGAAAATGGATATACAGGAAAAGTTCTCGATATTTTGAAAAAAGAAAAAGTGCCCGCAGCTTTTTTTGTTACAGGTCATTATATTGAAAGTTCCCCGGATTTATTGAAGCGTATGGCTTCTGAAGGACATTTAATCGGGAATCATTCGTGGAGCCACCCTGATTTTACAAAAATATCCAAAGGAAAAATGGAGTCCGAACTCGAAAAGGTAAATAAGGCTGTAAAAGAATTAACGAATCAAGAAGTCATGACATTCGTCCGCCCCCCTAGAGGCACATTTAACGATCAAACTTTAAAGTGGGCAAATGAACTTGGTTACACTCATGCGTTCTGGTCCATTGCCTTTAAAGATTGGGAAACCAATAACCAAAAAGGCTGGGAGTATGCCTACAACAGCGTACTGGATCAAATTCACCCTGGGGCGGTTATTCTATTGCATACAGTTTCCAGTGATAATGCTGAAGCGCTGGAACGGTTAATTATCGACCTGAAACAAAAGGGATACCATTTCGGCAGCTTAAATGATTTAATGGTTAAGAAACTGCTTCCATACCCCATCTGGGGGCTGTAAATCACTTCTGAGGACCGCTATGATTGAATTCATGGCGGTTTATTTATCTAAGAATAGATTGGTAATATCTGCATTTATTATACTAATGTAGTAATTTGGCGAATAAAGCTTCATGATTAAGGGTAAGGACTTTTATAAATCGTCGTTTTTTGTTGGGGAGGTTAAATTTTTGTGGAAAGAAACGTTACATGCCAAAAGCTTTTATGATTTCGACTATACATTACTTCGTTGGACGTTTGACCCTTTGAGCCGAATTGACAGGGAACTGCGGTTTGTAGATGTTCCTGTGAAATTAAATAATGATCACCATGTTGTTCGTGTCACAGGGAAGGGAACAACCGCACAGCCATCGTTTGAAGTTTCCAGCGATAGTGTTGACAACCGTGAGGCATTACTTGATCATATACAGGAACTATTTCAGTGGGATCGTGATTTAGAAAGGGTACAGGAGCATTTCCTTGGAACAAATCTTGAACAGCTTTTTAACGCCCATCCAGGCACGCCCATTGTAAAGGATTATCATCTGTATGATTGTCTAATGAAAGTGATCATTCATCAGCAGTTGAATATGAAATTTGCCCATACGCTGAGTACAAGATTTGTGCAGAACTTTGGTCATGAAGAAAAAGGGGTATGGTTTTATCCTGCACCTGAGCAAGTAGCAGAAATCCCTTATGAAATGTTAAGAGAACTTCAATTCAGCCAGCGAAAAGCCGAATATGTGATCGATACTTCCAAACGAATCGCTTCTGGAGATCTTAATTTAGAAGAACTTTCGAAACAGTCCAATGAAGAAATTATGAAAGAATTAGTTAAAATTCGAGGAATTGGTGCCTGGACAGCAGAAAATTGGTTAATGTTCGGGGTGGGAAGAGAGGATTTACTTCCCAAAGCCGATATTGGAATTCAAAATGCCTTGAAATTTTATTTCAGTCTTGATCAGAAGCCATCAATTGAGCAAATGAAGGAATGGAGTAAAGGATGGGAACCCTTTCGGAGTTACGCTTCTTTAACGCTGTGGCGAAGCATAGAAGGCTAGCATCAGCAAAATGAGTCATAATCTGAATCAATAGCTCGTATTATGAAATAAGTTATCCATTTCATTTTTTTGCCAGTTAATTCGATTTATAATATTCAAAAATCTGATCAGTTGCGTTATAATAATACCGTGTTGGAAAAATATTGAACGGTAAAAAGGAAAGAGGTCTTAACATTGGTGATTAGAGAAAGGTATTCTGACCAAGTTCATAGTGGAGAATTCTTGGATGTATTGAACTTAAATGGTACACCAGCATGCCTTGTTGATCTGCGTCTGCAATTAGTGATGCTCAATCAAAAGATGCAGGGAGCCCTTCAACTAGAAAATGCGGAAACGTCATTCTCACAGTGGATTTCGACCTTCCGTACTTCCGATCAATCAGAGCTTCATAAGATGTTTCACCGATTCTTGGCAGAGCAGTCTCGTGAATCATCTGTTCACCTTTCCCATCAAACCTCAGATGTAATCAGGCACTGTAAAGGTGTTCATTTGTCGAATGGTCAAATCATTATCACCTTAACTCCAATTGAATATCCAACTTCCATGCATCAAGAGACCGCTGAGGGTTACCGTCACGGCAGCGTAAAAGAAGCAAGTCATGAAGAAATGCCGAAGGAATCGTCTGCTCTACCTGCGAGAATCCGAAAGCAGACGCTGCACCTGAGCCATCCGAAGACGTCCCAATTAAAGTATCGAATGTCTAATTTAGTGGACAAGTTTCCGCACGGAATTGCGCTTTTGAATAACACGTGGGATGTAATTTACGCCAATCCGAAGATGGAAGAATTGACAGGAATCCCATTTGAGCTGAATCATCACAAAAAGTTATGGGAGATCCATTCGATTTCACAGTATTATTCGTTTTTTCAGCACATTTTAAGAGCAATGGAAACTCAGTCAACCGTGGAATTTGAAGGATTCATTGATCAAACAAATTGTGCCGTGAAGATGACCGTTCATCCTACAGATCAGGGCATTACGGTATTCGCTCAGGATATTACCCAGTATAAACAGCATCTGGAAGCTCTAAGAGATTCTGAAGAACGTTTTAATATGGTGGCAAGTCATATTAAGGACGTCATCTGGATCCGGGATCTGGAAACTGGCGAAGTTTACTATATTAGTCCATCTTTTAAAAACATGTTTGGTATTGCAAGAAGAGAAGTCACCAATATTCAGGATATTGTGAAGAAATGTGTCCACAAAGAAGATCAAGACACCTTCTTTGAAAATCTGGACCTTGTGACAAAGGGGAGACAGAAATTCGAGTACCGGGTACTTCATCCGTCAGGTAAAATAAAATGGGTGAGGACACGCGGTTTTCCATTGGAAAATAACGGAAAGCGTTACGTGGTAGGCATTCATGAAGATATTACAGAACTGAAGGAAATTATTGAATTGAAGGAACAATCTCAACAGCTCTCTACGATTACTCAGATGTCCGCTGGAATTGCTCATGAGATTAAGAACCCTTTAACGGCAATCAAAGGATTTTTACAAATAGGAGCAGCAAATCCGGATCTTCGTGATAATTATCAGGAAATTATCCTCGATGAAGTTAATCGTATCGAATCAATCGTTCAAGATTTCATGATGCTGTCCAAGCCAAAGTCTTCTATCCAATTAGAAGAAGTCGGGCCGGATCAAGCGATAGCCTATGTCCTTCGCTTGCTTGAAGGGGAAGCTGAGGAAAAAGGTGTTAAGCTGTCTTCTTCTTTCGACCTTGAAGGCACGTTTCTTTACACGGAGCCGAAGCGGCTGAAGCAAATTCTGCTGAACTTAGTAAAGAATGCTATTGAAGCAGTAGATCAAGGCGGCAGCGTCCATATCGCTGCGGACTATTCCGGCGATAATCTAACGGTATCCGTTAGTGATAATGGCCCTGGTCTTAGTGAAGATGAATTAAACAGAATAGGTGAGCCTTTCTTTACTACTAAAGAGAAAGGAACCGGGCTGGGCGTTATGGTTACAAAGAAAATGGTAGAAGACTTAAATGGGAAAATCTATTTTAATAGTAAGATAGGACATGGAACTTTGGTTACAGTAGTTTTTACAAAAGAAGAGAATTCAAAGAAATGAGAACCACACCTTCAATTAAAGGGGTAAAGGGGTTTGCTTGGATTGATTGAATGGCAGAAGACCAATTTATGGACCATTCCTCTTATTTGCTCCGTGTGCCTGACCTTTTGGCAGACAACTGATTTACTCACCCTTCATACAGCAGAAGCTTTGCTGAATTATTTGGCTGCGGGGTTGATAGCTTTACTGTTTGTCAGGGGGAAACGGCAGGTGACACGTTCTGATCATGTGTTCACCATCATTTGGGTGGTCTATGTGATGGTGCTTCATGAGTTTGTCACTTATGTACCTGTATTTAGTGAACAGGTTATTCATGGCAGTTTTGAAGTAAAGCACACCCTATATAATTTGAATTTACATCCGTTTGCAACGATCCAGCTGACTTTTAACCGACAGGTGTGGCTTCCACTCATGGTAAAGCAGATTGTTGGGAATGTTCTGTTGTTTATTCCTTTTTCCTATCTCATTTTGAGACTGGGTATTGTCCGTAAAGCGTGGCAGGCTTTTCTTGTGTCGATCCTGGTCACTTGTTTGATTGAAACCCTGCAATTCATACTTTCTTATATTAGAGTTGTCGATCGATCGACTGATATTGACGATGTGTTATTAAATACATTGGGAGCAGTCATTGGGATCTTGGTGTATTTTATTTTTCATTATAAGAGTAGGATATCGAAGAATTTTAACTGATGCTGGCATATAAAGCCGGGGTCTTTTTTTTTTGCCTTCATTGGGCAATACGGGTTTATAAATATAATTTATAGCATTGCTATACAAGTGAATTCCCGAACCTTCCGTATCAGATTCTGTAAAATGAAATCCTCTAACCAAACATTTACTAATACCTATGTAAAAACTCAACTCGTTATAAAACTATCAAATATTATGAATATTTTGCATTGAAACGGTTACATAAAATAAATTTAAATTTTACGTGCAAACCTGTTTACAAAAGGGTTTGAGGGCTCTATAATCCCGATTGTACTACAATTTCAATCAATCAATTAAACTTAACTTTTTAATAAAGGAGGCTTTCTGATGATTAAAAAAATCTGGTCATTCTTACTCGTTAATATCGGCGTATTTGGTGTTGCGGTAAATGTTCATTTCTTTCTATCACCAAACGATCTAGCTACTGGAGGAGTCAGTGGTTTATCCATCGTATTAAATAAAGTATTTCCCGACTTATCACTGGGGTTAATCATGCTCTTGCTGAATATTGTTCTATTTATTGTCGGGTTTATATTCTTAGGATTCCACTTTGGGGCAAAGACCATTTACGCAAGCCTAGCCATGTCGGTTATGGTTTGGGGACTTGAATCATTTTTCCCAATGGAACATGCACTAAGTGATGATTTATTAATTCAATTGATTATTGGGCAAATCATTGCGGCTTCAGGAATGGCAATTGTTTTCCATCAGGGAGCCTCAACGGGCGGTACCGATATTATTGCCATGATCTTGAATAAATACTTCTCTATTGAAGTAGGAAAAGGAGTATTGTTCTCTGATATAGCAATCGCTGCTTCTTCTATCTTTATTTTCGGACCGACGGTAGGCATGTACGCCTTCTTTGGTGTCATTCTTAATGGATTAGTCATTGACTACACTCTTCAGCAATTTGATCACAAGAAAGAAATCGTCATTATCAGCCGCGAGAGCAATTTAGTAAGGGATTTTATCGTCCATAAACTAGGCAGAGGGGCGACTATTCACCACGCTAAAGGTGCATTTAACCAGGAAGATAAAGAAGTAATAACCACGATTTTAAATCGTAAGGATTATACACGGTTAAAAAAATATATGACTTCTGTAGATGAGAGAGCATTCATTACCGTTCATTCAATGAATGAGATCTTGGGTGAGAACTTTAAACGATTAGCATAAAGAGGTGGTTTCTTTTATGGAAATGATGGATCACAAAGGTCCAGCATTCTCTTCGCTTCTAGAAAAAAGTTCGAGGGCCGAACGGGTGTATTTTCGCTTGAAAGTGGCCATTCTTGATAGAAAAATCGCTCCAGGCACTCAACTAATCGAAAAAACAATAAGTCACAAATTACAAGTTTCACGGACACCAATTAGGAAAGCAATGGATTGGTTAGAGAAAGAGGGACTTGTAAAGGTCATTTCAAACCGGGGCACATTTGTTGTTCAGCCTTCTTCACAGGAAATAGAACAGGCATTTCATATGAGGGCTCGTTTAGAGAAGATGACACTGGAAATCGTGACTGGTCAAATGAAGGAAGATGGTTTTCAGCAATTAAGGGAATTAGTGAAGTGGGAGAAGTTCGCATTTGAAACGAATGATAAAAAAGAGTACCTAGATCTTGTGAAACAGTTTCACATGCTTCTTGCTAAGAAGACGGACAATCCATTTTTAATCAGTTTCACAGAAAAGATTCTGGATCAGATCTATGTTTACTCTATGCTTTATAACGTGGCGTTCGGTGGGCGGTTATCCCTTGCCAACAGATGTAAAGAACATGAATTCATCATCGAGGCATTGGAAGGTCAAGACCTAGGCATATTGAATAAGCATATCGATCAGCAGCTTGAAGAAAGTATACGGGAAATCTCAGTGGAAGAGGAAGATTCCTATTCCCCGCTTGAGGAAGTATTATAAATAAAAGACCGTTAAAAACGTAATGTTTTTACGGTCTTTTTTGTATAGGCAGCGCTTTGGTCTGCTTATTAGTTTTCATAAACTTTAGAAGTTGTATGCCATTAAGAAGGATAGTAGCAGCGATGGCGGCAAAAATAAAATCCAGTTCCTGGATAAAGAAGGAAAGTAACGTAAAAACAGACAGCATTAGGGCAGAAAGAATAGCGAAAAAAACAATATACCTCTTTCTATGTATTAGTTTCACAGCCCCACGCTCCTTAGTCTTTCATTCATCATAGTGGAAATGAAATTGTCTGTCAATTTACTAATATCAATTTAATTGCCTATAGGAAACAATCACCCGACATTATTTAAATTATTTAGAAAATTTGATATAATAGGCTTGGGTAAACTGAACTGTCATTCACTTCATAGAGGAGGAACTAATAGATGAATAGAGAAGAACTCATCGCACCAGAACAATACAACGTGGTCATGGAAATGGAGAAGTTTGCCAAAGATCCAGATCGGAAAGCGCTGCTATGGTTAGATGAATCAGGAAATCAATCAGAGATTACATATGAAAAACTGATTCAGAACGCAAATAGAATTGGAAACGTGTTTCTAGAGAGAGGCTTACAGCAAGGAGATAAAGTCCTGGTAATGATTCCTAGACTAATTGATGCTTATCAAGTGTATTTAGCGGCATTAAAAGCAGGCTTAGTCGTCATCCCAAGCTCAGAAATGCTCCGTGAAAAGGACTTGCAATATCGGATTTCCCACGGGGAGGTGAATGCGATTGTCAGCTACCATCCTTTTACAGGTCAATTTAAAGAGATTAAAGGAATTGATAATCTAACCACCTTCACAGTGGGAGGACCTGTAGAAAATTGGCTCGACCTTGATTCACTTATGGAGAATGCAAGCAGCCAATTAGAAATGGCAGATACGAAGAGAGAAGATATGGCCTTCCTGTCTTACACTTCAGGAACAACTGGAAACCCTAAAGGTGTCGTTCATACCCACGGATGGGGATTCGCTCATTTAAAAACATCTGCCTATAAATGGCTGGCCATTGAAGATGGCGATACGGTCTGGGCTACAGCAGGCCCGGGCTGGCAGAAATGGGTGTGGAGCCCGTTTCTTTCTGTATTGGGAACTGGAGCAAGAGGGTTAGTATATCAAGGGAAATTTAATCCAAGAACCTATTTATCCCTCATGGATGAGCATAAAGTGAATGTGCTTTGTTGTACGCCAACTGAATATCGGCTGATGGCAAAAGTAGATAACTTAGCGGATTATAAACTTTCAGACCTTCATAGTGCAGTTTCTGCAGGGGAACCGCTCAACCGTGAGGTCATTGATACATTCCAGAGATGCTTTAATGTTACCGTGCGTGATGGCTATGGCCAAACAGAAAATACGCTGCTTGTGGGGATTATGAAGGACATGGAAGTAAGACCAGGTTCGATGGGACGTCCTACGCCCGGTAATCAGGTGGACATTATTGACGAAATGGGTGTGCCGGTAGAGGCAGATGAAGTGGGAGATATTGCAGTTCATTTAGATACACCTGCATTGTTTAGAGAGTATTATAAAGATCCAGAACGAACAAAGATGTCTTATCGAGGCAACTATTATGTAACAGGGGATCAGGCGAAAAAAGATGAAGACGGATATTTCTGGTTTGAAGGACGGAGTGATGATATTATCATTAGCTCTGGCTACACGATTGGGCCATTTGAAGTAGAGGATGCTCTCGTTAAACATTCGGCTGTTCAAGAGTGTGCGGTTGTGGCTAGCCCGGATGAAGTCCGCGGAAATGTGGTAAAAGCGTATATCATTTTGCAGGATGGCTATGAACCTAGTGACAGCCTTACGAAGAAACTTCAAGATTATGTTAAGGAACTGACAGCACCTTATAAATATCCAAGAAAAATTGAGTACATTAAGGAATTGCCTAAAACCACTTCTGGGAAAATTCGTCGTGTTGAATTGAGAAAAAAAGATAGAGTAAGTAATCATTAAATTCGAAAGTTTGAGGGAGGGAACGTAGTGAAATTGTTTAAGTCGATTGGATGGATCCTTCTGCTTGGAGGTATGCTCGCATTACTTCCCTCGACCGTTTATAGCCCGGAGACTGACAAAGAAGAAAACTTTCCCTCTAGACAATGAAACAGAAAAGAACTTCGGAAAGTTAAATATGATGACTTAAGCCGGTGGGAGATCCCAGTTTCCCACCGGCTTTACTTCTGGAGGAGGGTATGATTTATGATTCGAAAGATGAAATTGATCGACAGCAGACGCATGCCTGGATTACTAAGAACTCTAGGATACCCCAGTACAGAGGATGAGCTGGAAAAGCGAATGGAACGGATCCATCACCATCCTGATTACATGACCTATGTATGGGAAGAGGAGGGTAAACTGCTTGGTTTTATTGGCATGAATTATAGTTTTGCCTACCATACTAATCGCTGTCACGTTCGGGTTATTGCATTTGCAGTTGCGGAGCATGCCCAGGGAAGAGGCATTGGAAGAGCTTTAATGAAACAGGCAGAAGCATGGGGGAAATCCAAAGGAGCTTCTACTTTAATGTTAAACAGTGGTAATCGTGATGAACGTAAAAAAACTCACGAAATATATAAGAGCTGGGGATTTGAAGGGACAGCCACGGGTTTCTATAAAACCGTATTTTAGTATGGAAACAAGCTTAATAAATGTCATGGAAATAATAAAGCGTGGACTCCAGACTTAACTTTCTGGTTTCCACGCTTTTCTAAATTTCAAATTTGCTGGGGTATAATCAGCTATCTCATTTTTTCCAGTAGTCAAAAACCGGTCCGTCATTTTTGTAGACTGGATCGAATTCAGGCAAAGGAACTTGCTTAATTTCGCTGATGGCCTGCGAAAAATCTTCTGAATTCGCTTTTTTTAAATCATAATCTGCTCCATTTGGGTAGGCGCCTACTACTTGGAAATCACTTGATCCATCCAAGTATTTGTGCCCTGTTCCTGCGGGTATGACCAACAGATCACCTTGCTTCACTTCCAGTTCTACGCCATTTTCTCCTCCCATCTTCAGCACGGCCTGCCCAGCTTCAATTCCAACTGCTTCATGAACCGTACTATGATAGTGGTGAAAATTAAATATCCCGCCATGCCAGCTGTTTTTCCAATTGTTCTGATGGAAGGTGGTTTCAATGTCTCCGTGCAGAACATTTTTATAAACTAACAGAGGTAATTCAAAGTTATTAGGAATATAGCCTTCTTCCTGAAATAAGTAGACGGTAATTGATTCAGTCATTGATTTCACTTTCCTTCCTAACATACCAGTATAATATAATTTTTTTACATATTTATGAAACTATTTATCTAAAAGACTCGTATATACTAATAGAACATCAAAAATGAATAAAATTTATACATAAAAACTAACTATTTCTACCGTTTCAACTGCAAGTAAGCAGATTACTGAGGTGATTATTAAATGAAAAAAAAGATTCTGTTGTTAACTGGAATTATAATTATTATTTGTTTATCCGTTTTTTATATAAATAAACGCTATTTCTTTAATCCGATGGCGTTTAACAAGGATCGTATCACTTCTCATGAGTGGAGTGATTATCAGCGCCCGTTAACGATGACCTATGTAGATTTTGAAGGAAAGAGAAAAACGTATACCATAGAAGATGAAGAAAAAATCAGGGATGTCATACAAGAACTAAAGAAATGCACGAACTTAGATAAAGAATCTGGGTCTACTGGAGAAGTAAAGGGAGGATTAACATTAAAAAGCGAGAATAAGAATCATTTGCTGGACGTATTAATTTATTCCAATCACTGGGAAGTCTTAAAAAAAGGCTCTCAGAAATATTACCTTTCATCTTCTTTAAAGCAATTTGTAAGTAATTATTAAGTCAGCTGAATGCTGGCTTTTTTATTGTTTTAGGGACATAATGATTCGAACGTTTCGGTGTGTAATATAATTAATAGGGGTAAGAATATAAAAAAAGTAAGGAAAGAAGTGGATGGGATGAGCAAATATTTCACTCATATCTTTAATATCTTAGTCGGTTTGCTGCTTGTAGTCGAGGGCGGCGTATATATTTTTGTGAATAATAAAGATGGGCAGCTTCACCTTAGAAGTATTCTCATGACGCTTTTATTATTACTTGCCTGGGGTATGTCTTACCGAAAGCAGGCATCTGGAAAGAACCAGAGTGCCTGGTTAATTGTAACGATAATTATTATGATCCCCATGATTCTTCCTTGGTTGTTTTTTATTTGAACCAGGCGCTGCTGCAGGTAAATAGCTCAAAACAGCTGCGGCGCGCCAAATGAATGCTCTTAGATAATTCGAGAATATACGACAAGACATTTCAACATCCAATATTATTTGCAGAAATACCGTTAATCTTTTTTTTAATAGGGTAAGACATATACATAGCCAGTTAGCCATTTATCACTCCATTTGTAAAACTGAACAAAATCGTTTCCCCTCTTTATCCAAACCTCCGAAGTATGGTCCCGCTGCGATTGACCAGAATAAGCAGTATTAAGTTAAATACAGAAGGGATGAAAACATCAAGTGAATAATAAAAAAATTATAGACTGGCCAACTTTTATTGGGGCACTGATCTTACTCATTGGAGTAACTCTTCCGCTTGTCCTTTTTCCTGATGCAGGAAAAAAGTTTGTATCAAATGCCAACGAGTTTTTGACGGGTAATTTTGGTGTGCTCTACATGATTTTAGGTTTATCAGTATTTGCTTTTCTCTTGTATGTAGCTTTTAGTAAAAATGGCCAAATTAAACTTGGCGATGAAGGTGAAAAGCCTGAATTTAATACCTTCTCCTGGGCAGCTATGCTGTTTGCGGCGGGTATTGGTTCAAGTATCTTATACTGGGGTGTTATTGAGTGGGCGTATTACTATCAAGGTCCACCGTTTGGAATTACACCAGAGTCTAAGGATGCGGTCAGATGGGCAACCGCTTATGGTATGTTCCACTGGGGACCCATTGCTTGGGCGATTTATACATTACCGGCCTTACCTATAGCATATTTCTATTATGTTCGAAAAAAACCTGTACTTAAAATCAGTGAGGCAGTACGTCCAGTTCTTGGAGGCTGGGTGGACGGGCCTCTTGGAACAATTATAGATGTATTGTTCATGTTTGGACTGCTTGGCGGAGCTGGCACGACTTTGGCACTGGGGACGCCGATGATCGCTCAAGGGGTTACAGATTTGACGGGGATACCATCAAGCTTAGGACTTAAAGCAGGGATTATGCTGTTATGTACGATCATATTTGCCGTTAGTGCCTACTCTGGATTAAAGCGTGGAATAAAAATACTGAGTGATATTAACTTATGGCTGGCTTTATTTATTCTTGCTTATATCTTTATTTTTGGACCAACACGATTTATTAGTGAAACAACGTTCAATGGATTGGGCATATTAGCTGATAACTTTTTCAAAATGGCAACATGGCTTGAGCCTTTTGGAAACCTGCAGCAATTTAAGGAGACAGATTTCCCTGAATCGTGGACTATTTTCTATTGGGCATGGTGGCTCGTATATGCCCCGTTTGTAGGACTATTTGTGGCGCGGATTTCCCGAGGACGGACGATTCGCCAAATGGTACTTGGAACGATGATCTACGGAACACTGGGTTGTGTACTATTCTTTGGTATCATGGGGAATTTCGGACTGTATATGCAGCTGACTGGTTCTTTTGATGTCGTTAGCTTTATGAATGATAATGGAGCACCGGCAACGATTATTGAAATCATTAATCAGCTTCCGTTAGCTAAATTAATGGTTCTGTTGTTTACGGTTCTGGCGATTATTTTCCTTGCTACTACATTTGATTCATCTTCTTATATTTTAGCTTCCGTTGTACAGAAAAATGTAGAAGGAGAACCGTTAAGATGGAATCGTCTGTTTTGGGCATTTGCGCTTTGTTTGATGCCACTTGTGCTCATGTTTCTAGGAGGTTTGGATACCTTACAGACAGCAAGTATCGTAGGCGGATTCCCTCTCATATTTATCATGTTCCTCCTTGCCTGGTCATTTATGAAAGCATCTAATCGAGATCTCCGGGCAGCGGATGATTATGAGTCTCCAACGATTCATATTAAGAGATGGAATAAGCAGAAAAAGAAAAAGAAGCGTTCAGCTCTTGAAGCACTCGAAGAAAAAAATAATGATGAATAGAATTATCCTGCCCCCGCTTTAGCGGGGGTGTTTTTGTGGAATAGATGTTTATAAGGGGAGGAGGCCAATATGATAGTAAATGTTTTTGGGTTAATGATTTTATTATTTACGGTTCCGGTCCTTATAGGCATCATCATATTTAAAAAATTCATTAGAAAAAGGCCGATTAATTCTTCTTTTGCTTACACACCATTCGATTATATAACTGGCCAATCTAAGAAAGAATTTCATGACAGAGCTGAGGAGTTACAAAGTGAAGATGAAAACCAGCACTAACTTATTGCTGAAATTGGTCGATAGCCATGATATTCATTGGAATTTATAGAAGGGGTTGGTTCTTTGCAAGCGTATATTTGTCAAACCTGCGGGGTTCAATATTCCCCATCAAACCTGCCTCCCGAACAGTGCTTTATCTGTGAGGATGAGCGCCAATATGTACCCGCGGATGGTCAGAAATGGACTACACTAACGAAAATGGAGCAAGGGAAGTTTCACAACAATTGGGAGATAGAAGAAGAACATTTATTCAGTATTCGCACGGTACCTCAGTTTGCTATTGGCCAGACAGCCTACCTGCTGCAAGATGAAGAGATCAATATCCTCTGGGACTGTCTGACTTACTTGGACGAGCAGACGAAGCAGACTATTGTGGAGTCTGGCGGAATCGATGCTATTGTTTTGTCCCATCCCCATTATTATTCTACACAGGTGGAATGGGCAGAAACCTTTGATGCCGTCATTTATATCCACGAAGACGATCGTAAGTGGGTAACCAGGATGAGTGAAGCGATAGAATTTTGGTCTGGTGAAGTATTAGAGTTATCCAACACCGTATCCATCCATCGTTTAGGCGGTCATTTCCAGGGAGGGGCGGTATTAAATTGGACTAAAGGCAGCCAGGGAAAGGGAGTTCTGTTAACTGGAGATATCATTCAAGTCGTTGCAGACCCTGGCTGGGTGAGTTTTATGTACAGTTACCCTAACCTCATTCCTCTACCAGCAACAAAGGTAGCCCGTATAGCTGAAAAAGCAGGGAAATTGTCCTTTGACCGGTTGTATAATGCTTTTCATGGAATCATTGATAATGGAGCCTATGACTCTGTGCAGAGGTCCGCTCATCGCTATATTAATGCTCTTGAGGACGGATTAAACAGTTAGGTCTGGTTATCGTATAATAAGAAAAACCAACCTGGTAACTTGAACTCCTTTTGACCTTTTTAGTCCCCCCGGACTGTTTAATGATATCCATATGTCTTCAGATCATGTTTTTTTATTTTTGTGGAAAGGCAAAGTGGGGGACTACCTCTTCTCCAAGCTCCTGAATCACTTCCTCAACCGGCCGTTTATTCTTAGAAAGTCCAAACATAATATGATTCACACCGATAGATCTGTATTGCTCGAGTAAATCAACCAGCGCGTGCCGCCCAGCTCGATATCCGGCTGGGATTTTTTCTGCCTTCTGATTCGGATCCTCTGCCAGCTGTAAGGGAAGAGGCATAAAGAAAGGCTGGAATTGGCTGCCTTTATATTTTTTCACTTTCTCACGGTAAGCCTTGATGGTCTCTTCCTGCTGTTCAGGGCGCTGTGGATAATACATCCAGCCATCTCCATGCTCAGCCACCCAATCAAGAGTCTGCTGACAGTAACCAGTCATAAACAAAGGAAGTTTGCTGGTAGGTTTAGGGACTAGGTTGGCTTTATTTAATTTTCCTAAGGAGGAATCAAACGTAGGGAATTCATGGCTGATCGCTTCCTGGAAGAATTGATAAGCTTCCCTAAACCATTCGTTCCTTTCCATTATTGGAATCCCTAACCCTTCAAAATCTTTTCGGCGATCCCCGGAGGATATCCCAAGCATAAGCCTCTCTGGAAACAACCGTTCAATACTTGCTGTTTCTTTTGCCGTACGCAGTGGATGACGTAAAGGAAAGACGAGTGCCGCTGTTCCTAAATTAATCGTTTTCGTATGTGAGGCTAAATAAGTTAAGTAAATTAGACTGTCATAAATCTGTCCAGTGGCAGGATCTTCAAAGGTTGGGTCCTCAAGCAGCACGTCCTGCAGCCATAGACATTTAAATCCAAGGCTTTCAGCCAGCTGAGCACGCTCTACCTGATGGTCCATTTTCGGTGGTTGTTTGTCATAATTCTCTATTGGAACGGTCAAACCGAAGCTTAATTGATCTTGCTGCAGCATGGACTGATAACCTTGATGGGTGTTAAACATGTATTCATTCCTCCAACTTGATTAAGTACTTATAGTATAAAGGAAGAGGAAAGAGGATTTCTAATTTAAAATGTCTAAAGAATAGGGGGAGAGTGCGTAAGACTCCGTTAAGAGATAATGTTGATCTTTTTTACGTTATTTTAATTACATAGTAAGGTTTTATTTCAGTCGGTTTTTTAAAACCACAGAACCTGAGAGGCACCCTCTAAAATACTTCAACCATTTGAAAAGGAGCGGAGTTAACCATGGGTGTAAGGAATTATCTGATTGAAGGTGTGTCATGTACCGGTAAAACTAACCGCCGCGGAAGGAATCAATGGTGACACTTCATGTATGACTGAGGCATTTGATTGTCAATAGTCTCTTTATCTGCGCTATAAATATTTTATACTCTTATGTGCAATAATTTAGTTGCACATTTAAAGGGGGATGTGCTACACTTTGGTTGCACTTATAAAGATGGGAGGAGTAGTTATGGCTAGAGATGAGATTAAGAGAGAAATTTTTATTCACGCACCTATCCAAAAGGTATGGGAGTTAATTAGTCAACCCGCATGGTGGGTTGGGGATGCACCTGGTCCGGATAAGGTACAGGTAAATGGATCGCGTGTGGTGGCGGACACAAGATTTGGGAAGTTCCCTGTATTGATTGAACAATCAGTACCCCCAACCTACCTTGCATGTCGGTGGGCAAGTTCATTTCCTGGTGAGGAACCTAAAGAAGGAAATTCTACGTTGGTAGAGTTCAATTTAACTTCAAAAGATGAGGGAACTTTACTTAGAGTAGTTGAGAGTGGCTTTTCACTTCTTACAGCAACAGAAGAAGAGAAAACAGAGTACTTTAAAGGAAATGTCCAAGGCTGGGAAATGCAAATGGACGTACTACGGAAGCGTGTTGATCAATAAATTGGAAACTACGGAAAGTAATAATTTCGAAAATGTCTTAATAGCTTTAGCAGATCCCACCCGTCGAGAGTTACTTGACCTACTGGCATTAAGAGGACAAGCTACAGCAACAACATTAGCCACTTCGGTACCTGTATCTCGTCAGGCAGTTGTAAAACATTTAACAATCTTAAAAGACTCCAAGCTTGTTATCAATGATCGTGTTGGGCGGGAAGTAAGATATAAAGTGTGCCCGCAGCAACTCTCAGCAACAGCAGAGTGGATGGTAAATTTAGCTGCTGATTGGGATAGAAAATTAGAATGGATAAAGAGTACAGCGGAAGAGGATGAGTGAAATTTAAATCTCCAATTCAAAAGATTAACCTTACAA
Organism: Halobacillus rhizosphaerae; assembly: GCF_046719735.1. Lineage (NCBI taxonomy): Bacteria > Bacillati > Bacillota > Bacilli > Caryophanales > Bacillaceae > Halobacillus > Halobacillus rhizosphaerae. The sequence continues at coordinate 60,719 of NZ_JAUTWQ010000024.1, read as the reverse complement.
ATGAAGCTCTACGGCCAATGTTTTTAATGATCTCAGCAGAAAAAAATGTACCGACTTATAACAGAACCGATCTAGGGGGGGATTTATTTGTTTTCTACAGATAGAATCTATTTAAGAAAAGTCACGAAGGATGACACGGATATTTACCATAAATGGAGAAGTAATCCTAACGTAATGGAAAACACCAGTCCGAATTTGGATGTGTATAGTTTGGAAGAAACAGAAAATTTCATTCTATCCATTACTAGTTCAGAGAACTCAAAGAGCTATATTATTCAGCATATAGAGAGAGACGAACCTATAGGAATTGTATCTTTAATCCATATCGATCCTAAGAACAGGAATGCTGAGTGCATTATTGATATTGGTAATGAAGATTATATGGGGAAAGGTTACGGTAAAGAAGCGATGAGTTTATTACTTGAGTTTTCTTTTCTAGAATTGAATCTACATAAAGTATATTTAAGAGTATTTTCCTTTAATGACCGAGCGATCAAGTTATATGAGCGTCTAGGATTTGAGAAAGAAGGCGAACAGAAAGAACAGTTATTTAGAAATGGCTCTTGGCATGGGATTATAATGATGGCAGTCTTTCAAAGCGAGTATTTGAAGTAAGAATTCATAACAAGTATTGTTTGCAAGTATTGAACTAACAAGAGCAGGTTTTTACTCTAAGATACGTTTTACATGAAAACGATTAATCATTTAATTTGGTATTAATTCTTAGTTACCAATGGAAAGAGGGATGTAAGTTGGGGATGGATTTCCATAGCAATAAAAATCGCTTTACCTATACTACTCGCACCGCAGACAGGTCATGGATCATGACAGTAAGACAACTTGCACCTGTCGAGAATGTTTTAAAAGCTGTAGATATTGGATGTGGGGGAGGAATTTATTCGAAGGCGTTAGCGGATATGGGAATAGATTCTGTCACTGGCATTGATTTTTCTGAGAAGATACTGGAGGGTGCAAAGGAAAACTGCAAGGAATATCAAAATATTTCTTTGAGGCATGGAAGTGCTTATGGTACAGAGGTAAATAGCAATGATTGTGATTTAGTACTTGAAAGAGCTTTAATACATCATCTAGATGATTTGCTGAATTGTTTTAAGGAAGCATATCGAATACTCAAGGATGGTGGGTATTTTATTGTGCAGGACCGTACCCCTGAGGATTGTCTATTAAAAGGCAGCGATCATCATATAAGAGGATATCTTTTTGAATTATTTCCAAGATTAATCGATAAAGAAGTGAGTCGCCGATATCCGAGCCCTTTCGTATTGGAGACTTTGAAGAAAGTTGGATTTAAAAAAATCGAGGAAGTAAAGTTGTGGGAAACAAGAAAAGCATATCAGACTAAGGATCAATTACTTGAAGATTTACGTGAGCGGACTGGAAGAAGTATTTTACATGAACTAGATGATAATGAATTGAGGATGTTTATTAATCATGTAGATCAGTCACTTTCAAGTAACGCAAATATAATGGAGAAAGATAGATGGACAATTTGGAAAGCAGTTAAATAATTAAGATAAATTTCGGTGGAGATAGGTATTTTAGAGCGATCATTGAACAATACATAGATATTTGAAAGATTAACGTAAGGCTACTAGGGCAATTCGGAGCAAAGGAATTGCCCCTTTTTAATGTGCTGACCATCTTTAAGGTAAAATAAATAACTCCATAAGAAAAGACTTCAGTAATGAAGTCTTTTTCCACATTTGAATAGCATTTGCCCATTTTGTTGACATTGGAATATATGAAACATACACTATAAACAAATATTCAAACAATCATTTGAATGAAGGTGAAAATGTTGAGCGAAGAAGTAATAAAAAAAGTTTCCAAAGATACATGTGATACGTTTTGCTACGATGAAGCACTTGTTCAACGAGTACAGCCTGAGATCAAGAAAGTGGAAGGTGTTGAATTAATCTTTAAAGCTTTATCAGATGCAACACGTATGAAAATTGCGTATTCCTTAACGCTGGAAAGGGAGCTTTGTGTATGCGATGTTGCCAATATTATTGGCACCACCACAGCCACAGCTTCCCATCACTTAAGGTTATTGCGTAATATGAAGTTAGCAAAATACCGCAAAGAAGGAAAACTTGTTTTTTATTCTCTGGCTGATGACCATGTTCATCAGTTAGTTTCGATTGCGTTATTACATTCTAAAGAAGCTTGAACGGCCTGGATAGGAGGCACATTAATGAGTCGTGTTGAAAAGGAGAGTCAGGAGGAGCATGAGGGCAATGAAGAAAGCCCAAGTGCTAGCTGCTCTGAGGAAACTGCTGTGTCCACATGTTGTGGACCGGATGTAAAGGAGAACGAAACTCCTGCTATTTCCTCGTGCTGTGGAAATGATACAAAGGAGAAAGATACAGGAAGTTCTTCCGCCTGCTGTAGTGGGGTAGAAGGGGAGAATGAACTAGAGGATGCAGAGAATCGGAAGCCTAATGGGAAAAACACTGTGGAATACAAAGTAAGTGGAATGGATTGTCCTTCTTGTGCAGCTACCATTGAGAAAGGGCTGCAAAAGACGGAAGGAATTCAATCGATTCGCGTTAACTATGGGACTGGCAAGATGGCGGTAGGTGCGGATGATCATTCAATATACAATCAAGTCCCTCAGCTGGTGCGTAAATGGGGCTTTGAAGCAGAGCCATTGGATAAAAATAAGAATAGACAAACATATAAAATCGAAGGCATGGATTGTGGTTCTTGTGCGATGACCATTGAAAAGCACGTTAGCAAAAATCCGAATGTTCAAGAAGTAAAGGTGAATTTTTCAACTGGTAAAATGCAAATTGAGCATACCACGAATGAAAATATCATTATTAAAGAAGTTCAAAGAGCTGGTTTTGATGCTTCGTTAGACTCGAAAGAAGCCTCCTCTAATACTAAGAAAAAAGGAGCTTCGACCACCGCTATATCCGGAACCTTCCTTGTTCTTGGATTTCTAGGATCATTTACTAGCATAACTCCATCGGTCATTATGGCCTTATATGCAATCTCAATCCTGGTCGGTGGCTATAAGCCCGCGCGAAGTGCTTTTTATGCGATTAAAAGTGGATCTCTAGATATGAATGTTCTAATGGCCACAGCTGCGATTGGAGCGGCTATCATTGGAGAATGGTTTGAAGCAGCGACGGTCTTATGGCTCTTTGCCTTGGGGAACACATTACAAAACAAGTCGATCGAGCGTACCCGAGATTCGATTCGTAGTCTCATAAACCTGACTCCAGCAGAAGCTACTGTTAAATCTGGGAATCAACTGATCCGTAAACCAGTAGAAGAAGTGGGAATCGATGCAATTATTGTCATCAAACCAGGGGAGAAAGCGCCTTTAGATGGAGTCATCGTATCAGGCATATCCACTATGAATCAGGCTCCGATCACGGGAGAATCTTTGCCTGTAGATAAACAGCAAGGCGATCCCGTTTATGCTGGCACGGTTAATGAAAGTGGGTCTTTAGAAGTTAAGGTAACAAAGTTAGTTGAGGATACAACCATTGCAAAAATTATTCATCTTGTGGAAGAGGCTCAGGAGAAAAAAGCTCCGACCCAGGCATTTATAGATCACTTTGCCAGCATTTATACTCCTATCGTATTTATACTTGCCCTTCTTGTAATGGTCGTTCCGCCGTTAGCTGGGTTCGGATCATGGGGAGCATGGCTTTATAAAGGTCTTGCGTTATTGGTCGTTGCATGCCCATGTGCATTGGTCATTTCTACACCGGTAGCGATTGTATCGGCAATTGGAAATGCAGCTAAGAATGGAGTTCTTATCAAAGGAGGGACCTTCTTAGAAAAGGCAGGGGCCATTCAAGCGATTGCTTTTGATAAGACTGGAACCCTTACAATCGGTAGACCCAAAGTGACAGAAGTGCTCTCTCTTCATAACAATAGCGAAGAGCTGATTAGTATTGTACGAACGATTGAAGAGCATTCCATTCATCCGATCGCGCAAGCCATTACCACGTATGCTGAAGAACGAAGAATTCCGGCTAAGGAAGGGAAGGCCTTTAAAGCAATTCCGGGGAAAGGTGCGCAGGCAGAGATTAATGGTGTAGAATATTTTGCGGGAAATCCTAAGTGGTTTAAAGAGATGGAGGTTCCCCTACATGAATTAAAAGAACGGATGAATGAGCTGCAAGGAAACGGATCCACGCTAATATTAATAGGGTCTCGTGAGGAGATTTTAGGTCTCATAGCTGTGGCAGATACCATTCGTGATATCACGGTCCAGTCCATTCAAAAGCTCAAGCAAGCTGGAATAGATGAAATGGTGATGTTAACGGGAGATAATGAAGGTACAGCGAAAAAAATCGCGTCAGAAACAGGCGTGGATCGCTACTTTGCTGAATTGATGCCTGAAGACAAAGTGACGGCCGTGAAGAGATTACAGAATGAAGGAAAGCGGGTAGCTATGGTGGGAGATGGGATTAATGATGCTCCTGCCCTTGCAACAGCTGATCTTGGAATTGCCATGGGTGGTGCGGGGACAGACACAGCCATGGAAACCGCCGATATTGTCCTTATGGCGGATAATTTGGGAAAACTTCCGCATACCATTTCTCTGAGTCGCAAAGCACTAGCTATTATTAAGCAAAATATTTGGTTCTCTTTAATTACTAAGTTAGCCGCACTAGTCTTAATTTTCCCAGGAATTTTAACCTTATGGATGGCAGTACTAAGTGATACGGGTGCGGCGTTGATTGTTATACTAAACAGTATGAGGCTGTTAAGAAAAAAATAGGGGGAATTGCTCCCTCTATCTTTAACGGACCAGTGTATTTTAGAAAAATTTGATTATTTATAAAAATTAATTCGAATACAATTCTTTATGATAAAGAGGCACTTATCCAATTTGGATAGGTGCTTTTGTTCTAAAGTGGCAGGGAATAAGAAGGAAAAGGAAGTAATTTGTAGAAATAATCATATGAAGCGTCCGCTACACTTCTAAATTAAAGGTTATCAATCGTTTTGAGTTCCATTCTTAAAGTTGTCCATGAAGGAGGTCTATGGTGAGAAAAATAGGATTTCCATTATTGTCCTCGGTTGGAACGATGGGTCTATTATATTGGATTGGAAATATTTTTAATTTATCTCTTCTTACGTTTTCATTTGTTTTAAATGAACCATTGGAGAATGGATTCTTTTTTGAAGCGAATATTTCCATTCTTCCTTTTGCTGCAGGCTTATTAGTTGGGTTTATTGTGGAACGACTAGGTCAACTAAAAGGTGCATGAACTCAAGGTATACTTGAAGTCTATTTCTAGAAGGGAACTAACAGAGTCATACAACAAAAAGAAGCCTTCCGTGCCGTACTCGGAAGGCTTCTATGTATAATTCCATAAGATTAAATAATTACAGCATATAAATCATGACGTAAAGGATGCCAGCGAGAAGAGCAGAACCGCCAAATCCATAAATAAAGTCTGTTGTATCATACTGTGTACGTTTTCTCATGCTGAGAACCCCTTTCACTCATTTATTTTAAAAAGACCAAAGCAATGGACGATTTCCCACGAAAAATAGGTCTAAAACGAATTTCAATCTTCCTTATTTTTCTTATTCTACTAATTAGACGAATTCACCTTCCGAAAAGTTTCATTTTTATTACAAAAATGTATCATTAATATTTCAACAACGTTCGACAATTCCATTTTATCCAAAAAACGACAGCACAAAATTGTTTTTTTAAAAGTTGTCAACATCCTCTCTGCCAAACATGCATTTAGATTATATTGAAGAAGAGGATGTAACCGCTTTAAAATAAGAGTATAAGAAAAGAGAAACACATTATTGTGAAGGAGGATATAACATGTCAGAACAAAAATCGGGTAAAAGAGCAAAAGTCCAAAAGTTTGGCAGTTTCCTAAGCAGCATGATTATGCCGAACATTGCCGCGTTTATTGCGTGGGGGATTATTACAGCTCTATTTATCCCAGATGGATGGATTCCTAATAAGGATTTAGCTCAATTAGTCGGACCTATGATTACGTACTTACTGCCATTATTAATTGCTTTTACTGGTGGCCGGCTGATACATGGTTTACGAGGCGGTGTAGTAGCCGCTACAGCTGTAATGGGGGTTATCGTAGGACAGCCTGATACCCCAATGTTCCTGGGAGCCATGATCATGGGGCCAATCGCTGGTTATGCGATTAAACTGTTTGATGATGCCATAGAAGGTAAGATTAAATCAGGCTTTGAAATGCTCGTCAACAACTTCTCAGCAGGTATTGGCGGTGCCATTTTGGCCATCGTTGGTTATTACATCATAGGACCAGTGGTAGAGGGAATTACAGAGTTCCTTGGAGCCGGTGTAGAATATCTTGTAAACGCAGGCTTACTTCCACTAGTAAATATATTTATTGAACCTGCAAAAATACTATTTTTAAATAATGCGATCAACCATGGTATTCTCAGCCCGCTTGCTGTGGATCAAGCTGAGAATGCTGGTAAATCTGTATTGTTCTTGCTGGAACCTAACCCGGGTCCAGGATTCGGTGTGCTGCTTGCCTTTATGTTCTTTGGTAAAGGAATTTCCAGACAAACAGCTCCAGGCGCAGCGATCATTCAATTCCTTGGTGGTATTCATGAGATTTATTTCCCATATATTCTATCTAAACCGATGTTAATTCTCGCAGCAATGGGCGGTGGTGTTGCCGGTACAGCCACTTTCGTAGCTTTTGACGCAGGGTTATCTTCAACTCCTTCACCGGGAAGTATCTTTGCTCTCTTGTTTCTAACGCCAAAAGGAAATTATGTAGGAGTTATTCTTGGGGTGCTGGTAGCGACGGTCGTTTCCTTCGTCATCGCTTCTATAATTCTTAAATCTTCCAATCAGGAAGAAGAAGGAGATTTAACCGCAGCCACTGAGAAAATGGAAGGAATGAAAGGGAAGAAAAGTTCTGTTTCAGGTCAACTGTCAGGCGCTCAAAAAGAAGAAACGGGCACTAGTTCAGAAGCGGCCACTGAAAACCAGAATACGGATGAAGTCCCTTCAGTCAATTTAGAAGAAGTGGACAAGATTATATTTGCCTGTGACGCAGGTATGGGATCGAGTGCGATGGGAGCATCCTTGCTTAAGAATAAATTTAAAAAAGCTTCCATTGATATTAATGTTACCAATATGGCGATCAACGACCTGCCATCTGATGTAGATGTGGTAATCACGCATAAAGATTTAACAGAACGTGCGATGCAAAAGGTTCCAAATGCTTACCATATTTCTGTAGATAATTTCTTAAACAGCCCTAAATATGATGAGCTAGTAGAGGAATTGAAAAAATAAACCATTCCTTTGTAAAAGAGTCTGAGATTCCTCAGACTCTTTTGCTGTAAGTTATTAAAAGATGTCAAGATTCCCTGTGTCTAAAATGTAGTTTCTAATTATTGTATCTAGAGCTTGTGGGGAGTACGATAAAGATAGAGAAAACAAGCGAAGATATTGAGTTCATCGAATGGAAAGGGGGCGGTTAACAATGTACGTATCAGCACGTGAACGTAAAGTGATTGATCTGCTTCTCCAATCCCAGGATGACCTCCCCATTAAGCAGATTGCCGACTTATTAGAAGTGAGTTCCAGAACGGTTCACCGTGATTTGAAGGGAATCGAGGAAGTCCTTGAAACTCATCAATTAACCCTGCAGAAGAAAACAGGAAGCGGGCTTGCTATCTTGGGGAACGATGAAAATCGCCTCCAATTAAGACGAGCGATTAGTGATCAGAAAGCGCTGGATTATACGCCGGAAGAACGACAAGTTCTCATTCTTTCACGGCTGCTTGACTCAAGCGAACCTGTGAAACTTTTAACCTTTGCTAGTGAACTTGGCGTAACGGCCGCAACGATCAGTCATGACTTGGATAAAATTGAGAACGATATCACTGGTTATCAACTTGAGCTCATTCGAAAGCGGGGCTATGGAGTAGAAATTCAGGGAGATGAAGCTAATATTCGAGATGCGATCAGCCATTTGATCATGCATCATTTGGATGAACTGGATTTCTTAAAACTGTTAAGAGACCATATTCAAGGTCCTGCTTCCCCGACCCTGGATTCTGTCTCAGATCATTTGCTGGGCCTTGTGAATAAAGAAACGATTGCTACCATTGAGCAAACGGTCGAGTCAATCAGACCGATATTGAATTATCACTTGGCTGATAGTGCTTACATTGGTCTGGTGATTCATTTGGCTCTGGCGATTGAAAGGCTGCGTCAAGGGGAATTCATTCGTATGGAGGATAGTTATTTAGACGAACTGCGTCCTGCGAAAGAATTTGAGGTGGCAAGCCAGCTCATAAGAAAGCTGGAAGAGGTGTTTAACCTAAACATACCGGAAGCCGAAACCGGATATATCACCATGCATTTAATGGGGGCTAAAGTAAGGTACGACCAAACGATTTCTCTAGAGGAAAGCAGTCTTAGTATCGCCTTCAAAGCAAAGCAAATGATAGAATTCGTTTCTAAAGAAATGAATCAAAATTTACATCAATCCGATCAATTGTTAGGTGATTTAGTCGTCCATTTAAAACCTAGTGTGTATCGAATTCAGCAGAAGATGGATATTCAAAATCCATTAATGGACCAGATTGAAGGGGACTACCCGCAGTTATTTACTATCTTAGAAAATGCAGTGGAACAGGTCTTTCCTTCTTTGACTTTCCCTAAGGAAGAAACTGCTTTTCTAGTGATGCATTTTGCCTCCGCTTTGTTAAACATGTCGGAGACGATCAGGATCCGGGTGATGGTAGTTTGTTCCAGTGGGATTGGGACCGCCAAGATTCTCGCTGCCAAACTTAAACAGCAGTTTTTTGAGATTGAAGAAGTGGAACACAAATCCTTATTCGATTTAGAAAAAATTAACCTTCATGAGTATGATTTGATCGTTTCTACCGTTCCGCTTAGGGACCGGGATCAATACGTCCTTGTGAATCCAATGCTTCCTCAGTCCGATGTCCACAAGCTGGAGCATGCGATCCGGCGTGTGAAAATTGGGGAGCGGATGAGAAAAGTGGAAAAATCTCCTCCTCCTGAGGTGCAGACTCTGCAAGCGATCAAAGCTTCTGTTTCTAGTATTCAAAACTGCGCAGAGGTTATCAGCCAATTATTGAACCACTTGAAGGTTTTACCAGTCAAACCAATAGGGAAACAAGAAGTAATAACAGAAGCTTGTGAGCACCTGGAGAGAAAAGGGGCCCTTACGAATCCCAAGGAAGTGAAGCGGGCTTTGCTGGAAAGAGAAAAGGCAGGAGGTCTTGGGATCCCGGGGTCCTCAATAGCCTTGTTTCATACAAGACTTTCCGTCATCCCCGAGTCATCGTTTACAGTATTAACTCTTCAAGAGCCGGTTTCGATCTTGGGGATGGATGGGGATATGATGCCTGTTCGTACGATCATTCTAATGCTTGCTCCTGAGAAGGTGAAGCCAGAAGGTCTTGAGGTGTTAAGCTTTTTAAGTTCTATATTGGTTGAAGATCCAAAAAGTATTAGGGTTTTAGATTCACATGAGGAAGAGTCAATAACTCAGTATCTTTCCAATCAGGTCCATCAGTTTTTCCAAAAGAAAATGACTATATAAAAAAAGGAGAATGTATTATGTCAGAAAATATCTTAACTGCAAAAACAATCGAATTAGGTGCATCTTTTGATAACCAGGAAGAAGCGGTTCGCTATGTAGGCGGGATGCTTCGTGATCAAGGGTATGTCACCGATGAGTACATTGAGCAGATGCTTGAACGAGAAGAAGTAACATCAACCTATATGGGGAATTTTGTAGCGATCCCTCATGGCACTGAAGCTGGAAAAAAAGCAGTAAAAGAGACGGGGCTTGCGATTGTTACGGTTCCAGAAGGCGTTGAATTCGGAAGCGGAAATACCGTTAAACTGCTTATTGGTATTGCTGGTAAAGGTGATGAGCATTTAGAAATTCTTTCGCAAATTGCCATCGTCTGTTCAGAAGAAGAAAACATCGATACAATTTTAAATGCTCAATCAAAAGAAGAAGTCATTTCTCTATTTAATGAGGTGGAATAATATGAGAGCCGTTCATTTCGGAGCCGGAAATATTGGAAGAGGTTTTATCGGAGCCCTGCTTACAAAAGCAGGATATCAAACAACATTTGTAGATGTGAATGATGCTTTAATTGACGAGATTAATGAACAAGGCCGTTATCAAATTGAACTTGCAGGTGAAAATGAGTCGATTCAAGTCTCTAATATCTCCGGGTTAAATAGTGCGAAACAAAAAGAGGCCGTAGTAGACGCTCTTGCTCAAGCAGATATTATTACAACAGCTGTCGGACCGAACATTCTATCCATCATCGCTCCATTATTAGCAGAAGGTCTTGCTAACCGAAGCACTCCTGTTAACGTTATTGCTTGTGAAAATATGATAGGAGGAAGCGAGCAGCTTAAGAATCATGTTCTGGAGCAGGCAAAGAGTGAGCAGAAAGAAAATATCTTAGCTCTCGCTGGATTTCCTAATGCTGCAGTGGATCGAATTGTCCCCGATCAAACACATGATGATTTATTAACTGTGAAAGTGGAACCGTACTTTGAATGGGTAGTGGAGAAAACTGCCATCAAAGGGGATCAGCCCGAGGTCGAAGGGATGACACTTGTTGACGATCTTACCCCTTATATTGAGCGAAAGCTATTTACTGTTAATACTGGCCATGCTGCCGCGGCTTATCTAGGTAATTATTATGGACACGAAACTATTAAAGAAGCGATGGAAGACTCTAACGTATTAAGTAAAATGCAAGGAGCGCTGCAAGAGTCCGGTGCCGTACTGATTAAGAAGTATGGATTTACCGAAGCTCAGCATCAGCAGTACATTGATACCATCATCCAAAGATTTCAGAATCCAGATTTGTCTGACCTCGTTACCCGTGTCGGCAGAGCGCCGATTCGTAAGTTGGGACCGAAAGACAGGCTCGTCAGGCCGGCAGTTGAATATCTTGAATGGGTGAAGGAGACACCTGAACACCTGGCTGAAGTTATTGCTGCGGCACTGCTTTATAAAAATCAAGATGATGCTGAAGCGGCAGAGCTTCAAGCACTGGTTGAAAAAGAAGGTGCTTTAGGAGCACTTCAACAAGTGGCTGATCTCAGTGAAAATCATCCACTTCTAACCGCGGTGGATGAACAGCTTAAAAGTTTTGCATAGTATAATTGCCTTCCTTAAGTGATGCTTAGGGGAGGTTTTTTTATGATTGCCTCGAAGAGTAGATTGCTGAAGTTGAAGTAGGCCTAATTTGATGGAGGTTAATAGACAAACACAACCTAATAACGATTGTTCAATTGCTCTGTAAAGATTTTGTCTGTGTACTATGTTGGGGGAAAATAAAGAGATTCAAAAATTTGACCTTAAACTAACTGGCAGGATTGTGTAAGACTCAATTTCGAGGTGATTAAGGCCCGTAACCTGATTAAGAGTAAGGGTGTGGCATAGAAACGATTCGTCTTGTTCCATCGCCCAGACTCTCGAGACATAAGCCGCTCATCTTGATGGTCGGCTTATGCTGGTCGAGTCTATCGAGGCGATTCCACATTTGAACACTTTCCGCGGGCATGCGCTGAGCCTCCTCACACTTCGTCTTCCGGGGTCTCACCTGTCATTCGTCTCCCGCAGGAGTCTTCTCGTCCTTTGCCTCATGATTCTCTCGGAATCACTCCAAGTCACCACCTAATAATGAGTTGGAAATATAAAAGATTTCTTTGTTCCCGATTCTTCAGTAAAAAGGGATAGATCAAACAACGACTTACTCTTTCCTGTTTATAATGTTCATTTGATGGGACATAGAATATTGTTCTCGATGATTTACTTTCATTAGTGGGCTGCTTATTTTAGTCCAATGCTTTTGATATTTCCGTACCCACGTAATCATAAAGAGGTCGGGGAAATGGGGAGACTCCTATGGGAGGATAGGACAGGTGAGATCCCACAGGGCAATTTGCCCGAAGAAGCTCACCGGCCGCCCATGGAAAGCTAGCTGTTTCCTCGACCTCGACTCACTTATAACCGTAACGGAAATTCTCAAATATCTTAAAACTGAGTCTTTAAGTAACTTGAGCTTTAATTTAATCACATAATAAAAAAACAGAACGATTGGGATATGTAAATCCAACCGTTCTGTTTGCGTAGTATAGATATTCTATTGTTCGTTGATCTCCAAAGGCGTTAAAGCAAAGCTATCGACATCAGCCAATCCCCGGTTGGTAATCCGCAGCGATGGGATAACGGGCAGAGCAATTAATGAAAAAGTCATAAATGGAGCATGAATCGGGCAGCCGAGTTTCTTCCAAGCTTCTTCTAATTTCTCCACCTGGGCAGCTACGGTTTCCAACGGCTCTTCCGACATAAGCCCTGCAATCGGCATAGGTACAGAAGCTAATATTTGTCCATTTTCTACCGCTGCCATTCCCCCGCCAATCTCGGCAAGGTGATTCGCTGCAATCGCCATGTCTTCTTCAGAAACGCCCATAACAAGCAGGTTATGACTATCATGAGCAACGGTGGAAGCGACAGCCCCGCTCTTTAATTGAAAACCTCTCGCGAAGCCATGTGAAATATCTCCTGAACCATGATGACGATCGATACAAGTGAGACGAATGACGTCATTCGTCACGTCTGATTCAATAATGCCGTCTTTTACATGAAGTTCAGCTTTCCCTTTTTTAGTCCGCGCATTATTTTCAATGATATCAATAACCTGAACTTCCGTTTTATTCTTCTGCGCACTCTTTGGATAAAAGTCTTCTGCCTTCAGTGGTTCCTTGAGATGCACGGAATTCTTTGCTTTGTCAGGATAGCGGTATTCAGGAAATGATACGAGATAATTTCCTTGATCGTAGACCATTTTTCCGCCAATAACAACAGTAGAAGGCTTCATTTCCTCCAAATCGTCGATCATCAGAATATCCGCATGTTTCCCTGGGGAGAGACTGCCTAAAGTATCTCCACAGTTAAAGTAGTGGGCAATATTAATCGTAGCAAGCTTCAGGGCAACAAGGGGGTCTATGCCTTCTTCAATCGCACGTCTCACTACATGGTTTAAGTGTCCTTTGCTGACGAGCGTCTGAGGGTAAACATCATCAGTGATTAGTGAAAGATTGTCAGTGGGCATGTGGTCTTTGGTTATGATAGGAGCCAGCTGTTTCACGTCCTGCCAGGCAGAGCCTTCTCTAATCATGACGTGCATACCTAACCGCAACTTTTCAATGGCTTGTTCCCGGGTCACCGTTTCATGGCAGGAGGTAACTCCGGAGGCAATATAAGCTTGCAGCATAGCTGGATCTTCGGCGGGCATGTGTCCGGTTACCGTTTTACCTGCACGAATCGTGGCATCAATTTCTCCTGTCATCTTTTCATCTCCATGAATAACTCCGGGGAAGTTCATCACTTCTCCGAGCCCAGAAACATTATTCCATGTGAGACCTTCTTCAATATCTTTGATGGTAAGCTCTGCACCGGCATCCTCTAAATCTTCAGTAGCAGGTACACAGGAAGGAATGGTAGTAGAAACACGGAGAGGCAGCTGCTGCCCTTCTTCATGCATCCAGCGGACACCTTCTAAGCCGAATACATTTGCAATTTCGTGAGGATCCATAAAAATAGTCGTCGTTCCTTGCTTTATGGCTGATTTTGCAAACTCAGTTACAGACATCATCGTGCTTTCCACATGCATATGTCCATCAATCAATCCCGGCGTCAAGAAGCGGCCATGGGCTTGGATAACCTCGGTCGCGCTGCCGATGAGATGGGAAGCTTCCCCTATATACGCGATACAGCCCGCCTTAATTGCAATATCTATATCAGGAAGGGTTTCATTAGAGTGGACATTGATCAGTGTTCCTTTTTGTATCACTACATCCGCCTTTAGTTTTCCTAGTGCTGTTGCAGCAAGTTTTTTTCTTTGGTCCATGGTTATAATCATCGAGAATTCTCCTTTTAAACAATGATATAAAAACACCTGAGCCTATGCTCAGGTTAAAAAGGGGCTTATCCTCACCAGTACAGAGAATCATTCTCGCTCTTCTGGAGTGGATTTGCGAAACTTTTTTAATACCTCAACGACTTCTTCATGGTGGTCATTGATAAAACCCACGCCATAATGATAGCTGTCAGGGTTCTCTTTTGCCCAGAGGAGATCAGCCGCAAATTGGAGTTGAATATTAGCAATAGTCGTTCTTATGGATAATTGAATTTTACTCCTTAAAGGGATACGAAAGTTTGCTGATAACTTCAGTCCCCCGGGGCTCATATCCATAATCGTACCTGGTCCTTCTGAAGTATTTACTGGGGTGTTATCTACTTTAATAATTTTAAAATGAGCTGGAATGGGATCTTTAAATACATATCGTAAGGATTCATGACGCCGATATCGCATGAAATCTCCCCTTTGCTACTAAGTTATTTAATGAAAATACCAAAGTTTATTTAAAAAAGCAATAAACAAAAGGTGGATGCAGGTGTTGATAAGTTCTATTATCCCACAGGAATGAAAGAAGGAATAGGGGGAAGTAAGGAAGAGGATAGGAGACTGAATTTTTCTTATTTTGAGAACAATTTGATATAATACAACTGGTATAGAAAATCTGTTTGTGGCCAATTTAAGTGCATTTAAAAGAGAGGGGTAACACCATGAAACCATTAAATCCAGTTTGGGATTTAGACTCCATTTTCACAGGAGGAAGTGAATCAGAGGAATTACGGTCTTACGTGGAAAAGATAGAGGAAGACTTGGAAAGCTTACATAGACTAGTAAGTCAATTCACACCACCTCAGCATAGCGAGCAAGTTGACGCTCTTCAGGAACTTATCGATAGCATTCAAAATGTTTCTAAGGAATTAGGAGAATTTGGGGCCTTTGTAAGCTGTCTTAGTGCGCAGAACTCTGCAGATAAGAAAGCAGTTATTTGGATGTCCAAACGAAGTGAGATTGGGGCGAGATTTGCCAATATCATGACCGAGCTTGATCAAAAGCTGGTTCAAATTAAGAAAGACGTTTGGACCGGTTTACTCAAGGAGCAGCCTTTTACTGAAGTGTCCTTTGTCTTGAATGAAAGACGTCAGCAGGCGATGGATAAATTGGATTATGGGAAAGAGTCTTTAATCAATGATTTTGCTGTAGATGGCTACCATGGCTGGGGGCAAATGTATGATGCCATTGTTGGGAAGATGACGATTTCTATTGGTGGAGAAGAGCTTTCCGTTGGCCAAGCAGCAAATAAGCTGAGCTCATCCGACCGTTCCGTACGGAAGGAAACGTTTGAAAAGCTTCAGACAGCGTGGTCAGAGGAAGCGGATTTATTCAGTGAAACTTTAAATCATCTCGCCGGGTTCCGTTTGCAAATGTACAGCCAGAGGGGATGGGATAGGCTCCTGAAAGAACCCCTTGAACTCAATCGGATGAGTGAGCAGACGTTAAATACAATGTGGGAAACCATTGAAAAATATAAGCAACATTACGTGAAATATTTGAAAAGAAAAGCTGAGCTTATACACGTCGATCAGTTGAACTTTTATGATGTAGAAGCGCCCATTGGAGAAACGGAACAGACGATGAGTTTTGATGAGGGGGCATCCTTTATCATTGAACAGTTCCGTCAGTTTAGTCCGAAAATGGCAGATTTTGCTGAGATGGCTTTTGAAAACCGGTGGATTGAAGCTGAAGATCGTGCCGGAAAGCGGCCGGGAGGTTTTTGCACGAGCTTTCCCGACAGTGAACAAACGAGAATTTTCATGACTTATTCTGGTACGCCATCAAATGTAGCAACGCTTGCCCATGAATTAGGGCACGCTTACCATCAGCACGTGATGAATGATCTACCCGCTTTGAACCAGGACTACGCGATGAATGTAGCGGAAACCGCATCTACTTTTGCTGAAATGATTGTTGCAGATGCCGCAGTCGGGAAAGCGAAGAATGAAGAAGAAAAGCTCGTACTCCTTGAAGATAAGGTCCAGAGAAGTGTTGCTTTCTTTATGAACATTCACGCTCGTTTCCTATTTGAGACTAGCTTCTATAAAGAGAGAGAAGATGGAGTAGTGAGCGGAGAGCGATTAAATGAATTAATGGTCCAAGCTCAAAAAGAAGCCTATGTGGAGACGCTGGGAGAATATGACCCAACTTTCTGGTCATCTAAACTGCATTTTCACATTACCGATGTTCCGTTCTATAACTTTCCTTACACATTTGGGTATTTGTTCAGTCTTGGAATTTATGCGAAAGCTAAGCAGGAAGGCAGTGAATTTGAGGAGCAATACATTGCGCTTCTTAGAGACACAGGGCGCATGACTGTGGAGGAATTAGCGGAGAAACATATGGGCGTGGATTTAAGGAAACCAGATTTCTGGGAACATGCACTGGAACTTGGTTTAAAAGATGTGGAAGAGTTTATGAATCTAAGCTCTCAGTATTCATCATAATCCTGATTCGGAAAGGATGGTCTTTATGGAGAAGCGACTAACAGATGAAGAAAAACAGGAACGCGTAGCTGAACTAGATGGCTGGAAGCTTGAAGATGAAAAGTTTATTGTGAAACGCTATCGGTTCCAGGATTTCCTTACGGGAGTCCAATTTGTAAACTATGTGGCACAGTATGCAGAAGATATCCAGCACCATCCCTTTATCAGCATTGATTATAAAATGGTGACGATGAAGTTAACTTCGTGGAATGCGAAGGGACTTACAGAACTGGATCTTACTTGTGCGGAAAGATATGATGCTCTATATGAACAGATAAAGGAATAAGTTTTCCGAAAATATAGGGCAGTAGAAAAGATGAAGTACTATCATACCAAATCGGATATGATATGGTATGGATTACTTGTGAAGCTCCATTCTGCTCTGGATAAAGGGACTAGTTTAAAAGTTAAATGTTTAATAAATAGATATGATTTACAAACTGAAAGCCCTCTCTGAATCCAGAGAGGGCTTTCAGTTATTATGATGCTTTGCTTGAGGCATATTTCCGCTTTCTTCGGCCGGTATTCATAAATTGAGCGAGAATGATCACGCCAAGCAGAAGTTGAGTTATTGAAGTCTCAAAGGTTGGATAAATACCGAGCAAATCGATGGTCGGAATAAATCCAAGCGGGTGGACGGGGAAAATGTCTGTGATTTGCAGAGCGTGAATACTTACTCCGGTAAATTTAAAGGCTACATAGTAAATCATCAGGCTTGCTGCAAGGAAGAATGGGCGAATAGGGATTCGGACACTCAGCTTGATTAATAGGAAACCAATCACAATTAGTAGGAGTAAAGCTCCGCCCATGCCTAGCAACAACTGAGTAAGTTTAATAGAGGGGGCCATCCCTAAATAGAAGAGAATCGTTTCTGCCCCTTCCCGGAAGATAGCTATAAAAGTGACTAAGGCAAGCAGCCATTTTCCGCCTTTTTTCATTACTTTTTGGAGCTGGTGATTCACATATTGATTCCAGGCGAGGACATTGGATTGCTTGTGCAGCCATGCGCCAACTGTGATCATCATAACAACAGCTATCAAACCTGTGAAGCCTTCGATCATTTCCCTGTTGGTTCCAGCTTGAAATCCTGCAAACAACACGGTAAGCAAAATAGCTAAACCGGCGCTTAGAACGACTCCTGCACCTAGCCCGCTCCAAACCCAGCGCTGCTTGTCTTCATTTCCCGTTCTTCTCAAGTAAGCAAGAAGGGTAGCGATCACAAGAATCGCTTCCATGCCTTCACGGAACAGAATGAAAAAGGCATCCCATGCTGAATAATTACTTTGATTAGCAAAGGGTTCAAGGTCTGCTTTCATGTCTTTAAGAAGGCGAAGAGCCTTGTCTTTATCGGGGTGATCTGAACTGACAATCGTAAGGACTTCGGTCATTGAATTCTCAGTTTGAGTGTAGACTTTCTTAGACTTAGTAAGCACCTCGCCTTCTACTAGCGGCCAAGATTGGATGAACTTCTGGATTTGGTCAGCAGCTGATTGATATTCCTTTTCGTCAACTTCCGTTTGAGTCCGATTAAGAAGTTTAATTAAACTCTGGACCGTAACATTCTCTTGCGGAGGGGGATTAGTTGTGCTTATTTTTCCATTTAAATAATTTTGGATGTCTTGCTTGAGTTTGTCGATGGCTCCTATCGCTTGTTGTTTATCTAGAGGTGATTTATTTAATGAGACTCGTACCATGCTCATTTTTGTTTCAATAGAACCGTAGGCTTGAAGGTTAGTTTCTCGGATAGGTTTTTCAAGAGCTGTCCATTTATTTACAAAGGTTTGGTTCATAGCCCGGGCCTGATCCATATGACCTTGTTTAATTTGGGTCTGGATATCTGCTAAGTATTGAATTAAACGGCTGATCGCGACTTGGTCTACCTTTGCGTCTGCTCCTGAAGAAGAGCTGACATATTGGTCAGTAGCACGTGCTAGATTCACAATATGTTCGTATAATGCGTCTTGGTCTATAGAAGAATTCTTCAGCATTTGAAGAGCAGTATCAAGTTCTGTGGAGATTTGGTCAGCTGTTTCTGCCATATCTGGAATCTTTTCTGCGTTTTCCCAGTCTTCTCGGAAAGCTAAAAGTGATTGTTTAAGAGAGGAATAATCCTCAGCTCTTACTTCGACCAGGGCATCGCCGATCTTCGGCATAAGAGCAGATTTGCTGTCCCCTTCAGCTCCGTGAGTAACAGCCGTTCTGGTAAATAATACGAGGAGGAAAGCACATAAGAGCAAGCTTAGCTTTCCGAATTTCTTTGCATGCATGATGGTCATCCTTTCATACCTCAAATCCTATTAATGATTAGAATAATTGATCCCCAATATATCCGCCCCTTGCTGACCCTCCAGGGCAGGCGAATACGGCAGAACCAATATGCCGGATGTATTCATTTAACCGATCTGACTTAGCCATTCGCTTTTGGATAGGAACAAATTGTTTGAATGGATCTTTTTGATAGGAAATGAATAATAGGCCGGCGTCTAATTGAGCACGTGTTGGATCCATTTCACTCGTATAGGAATACGCTCTACGCAAGATCTTTTGTGAACCATCGCCCCGACCAAGTTTTACATGGGAATCTACGGGAATCGAGGGTTCGCCTTTTTCATTCTTTTTGTGAAAATCTGGTTCATCAAATTCATTCTGCTGCCCAAGCGGAGCTCCGGATACTTTTTCGCGGCCAAATGTGTTGTTCTGTTCCTTCAAATGGGTACGGTCCCATACTTCCAGCAGCATCCTGATACGGCGCATGACCATGTAGCTGCCATTTTTCATCCAGGCGGCTTCACTGCCGTTTGACCAGACGATTTGATTGAAGTCTTCCTCTGTACTTGGATTTACCGTCCCATCTTTAAATCCAAATAGATTTCTTGGAGTTGAAGGCTTCTTTTCCGCTTGTTTAGTTCGCTGAAAACCTGATTGCATCCATTTAAGAGTAACAACTCCGCGCCCAATTCTAAGTAAGTTTCGTACCGCGTGAAAGGCAACTTGCTGATCATTCGCACATACTTGCACACAAAGATCTCCACCTGACCATTCCTTCTCAATCTCATCTCCAGGGAAAGAGGGGAGAGAACGAAGCTGATTCGGTTTTCGGTTGGCTAAACCAAAACGATCGCTGCCTTCCTTCTCAAAGAAGGTTGGACCAAATCCATAGGTGAAGGTTATTTTAGATGCAGATAATCCAGCAGCTTCCCCTGTATCTTCAGGTGGAATATAAGGATTGTTTGAGTAATCGCCTAGAAGTTTCGCTTGTGCCATTTTTTCAGAGGCCATCGTCCATTCTTTAAATAAATCACGAACCTCTGAAATATTCTTCGTTGTGAGGTCTAAAGAAATGAAGTACATATATGTTTGAGGTTTGGTAGCAATGCCGGCTTGATGTTTTCCATAGAAAGGGACCTGGTCTTCTATTTGCCCTTCCTGCTCTTTATCGAGAGTTTTCCCAATGGCAGCAATGGACCCCACTCCACTTGCTCCTATAAGTAAACCGAGACCGCCTGCTCCCGTTCTATAAAGCATTTCTCTGCGTGTTAATTTCTTTCCATTAGGTCTTTGTTCATCACTCATTGCTTCCATCCTTTCTAGCTGATTTGCCCCTGTGATGTCCTGAGGGAGCGGTCACCACAAGAAAGTTAGTTATTGTTCTAGTACAATGCCTATTTTGGAAAGAGGTTCTGCTAGGGCATCAATTGCTTTACTTAATTTCTGTGTATCTTTGTCCGTTAGTTTGGTATAACTCTCATAATCCTGCCCGTGTCTATATTGGTTCAGTGCTTCGTAAACAGCGTCAAATCGTTTATTCAGGGTAGCAGCCAGCTCTTCATCTTTTTGTCTTAAGACAGGGTTAAGCAGGTCGACAATTTTTTGGGCTCCGTCTACATTTGCCGCAAAATCGTATAAGTCAGTATGGGAGTAGCGTTCTTCCTCACCGGTAATTTTGGAAGAAGAAACTTCATTCAATAGATCCACCGCTCCTGTTACTAGTGTCTGGGGAGTCACATCAGCTAGTTCAATCTTTGCTCGTAAAGATTTCACATCTTGGAGAAGCTGGTCTGCATACTTCTCAGTCCCATCCATCGTTTGATCTTCCCAAAGCATTTTCTCAAGACGGTGGTATCCTGTCCATTCCTCTTTAGGTACGTCGCCTTCTCTGGCATCAATCTTTGGATCAAGCTCCCCAAGGGCTTCCGCGATCGGCTCAATTCTTTCGTAGGGCATGCGGGCAGAAGGGTAGATTTCTTTGGCCTTTTCCATGTTTCCAGATTGAATGGCTTCGGTGAATTTTGAAGTATCATTAACGAAGGTGTCTGTTTGAGCTAAGCCATATTCACGGTAAGCTTTTACGGCTTCATCTAATTTTTTCTGTGTTGTTGAATTAACAGAATCTGTTTGGTCTGTACTCGTATCCGATGCATCCTGTTGTTCTGCCTCCCCGGATGAGCTGGAGCTGCAACCAGCAAATAATATAGTGGGTAGAATAAGTACGATAGGTGCTAATTTTGATAGATTCATATGTAAGAATCCTCCTTGAATTTTAATTGATAATGATTTTCAATCTCTGTTGTCTATTATACTGATAATCTTTCTCAAGTAAAGACAAGGAAGGAAAATAGATTCCTTAAATAGCTTTTTCTATTACATGATGAAAGGACGTCTCTTATTTAGATAGGTATGATAGGAAGGCAGATAGGGAACGTGTAAGAGAGTACACAGCAGGTAGTCCGAACAGCAGCTGCAGATTTCCTAAGGAGTGAGTGATTGTGCCAGTTATTAAGATTTCAATATGGATTGATTTAGCGGTGGAAGAGTGTTTTGATCTTGCACGGGATATTTCTGTTCATCCGCTGACTGTGCCGCATACGAAGGAACGGGCTGTCAGAGGAGTAACAGAAGGCCACATTAACGAAGGGGAAAGGGTCACCTTTGAAGGCGTACACTTTGGAGTGAGACAGGAACTATCCTCTCGTGTTCAAATAATGGAGCGGCCGCATCTATTTGTGGATGTGATGGAAAAGGGTGCCTTCCACTCTATGACCCATGTCCATTTATTTGAAGAGGAAAAAGGAGGTACAAGAATGACTGATATCATCGAATTTTATTCTCCGCTTGGATGGATTGGAAAGCTTGCCGATAAACTGTTCGTGGAACACCATATGAAATCTTTCCTTGTACGCAGATCCGTAAACTTAAAACGGATTGGAGAGGGAAGAGGGCAGGGATAATAAGGGTGGAAGAAACGTCTCAATCATGTTTATTTCTCATAAATAATAAGCCCGAGACACTTGAGGGTGCTCCGGGCAGCTTTCCTATAATTCCTATATATCCATCGTCTTGCCCGCCAATAAACAACCTACTGATAGGAAAAATCCTCCAGCAGCTTATAATTTGTAGACGTCTTCAGCAGTAAACAGCTGAGAGGCAGGATCAGGAGCAGCATAGCAAACAATGTTTTCTTCCGTAAACGGATGAACGAATGACAGTTTAGCTGCATGCAGAGCCTGCTTATGGTGCGGAAGTTCTTTCCCGCCGTAAAGGGTATCACCAAGGAGAGGATGCCCGAGATAGCTTAAGTGAACACGTATTTGATGAGTCCTGCCTGTTTGTAATTCGAGTTTAATTAGAGAAGATTTTTGAACGGGATCATATTCAATCACTTCATAATTCGTTTCCGCCTCTTGACCATTCGGAGACACTCTGCGCCTTACGGGGTGGTGGCGGTCCTTTCCAATTGGTTGTTGAATCTTCCCATTTCTTGATGGCAGTTTCCCTTCAACCCAGGCAATATAGGTTCGTTTTATGGTGCGTTTTTTTAGCTGCTCACCAAGCATGGCAATGGCTAAATCATGTTTCGCAAACAAAATGGCCCCAGAAGTATCACGGTCCAGCCTATGGACATATTTGGGTGACGCTTCTATACCGTTCATCTGGAAATAAAAAGCCACACCATTGACTAGAGTTTCCGTGTTTTCCGGAGCATTTGGATGCGTATGAATTCCTGCTGGTTTATTGACCACCAGCAAATGATCATCCTCATAAGCTGTATCAATCTCCATATAAGCAGGAGTAACTTCCATAGGACGGGATTCGAACAAGCGGATGCGAAATAGGTCATTGGTTTTCACGGCATCTGTCTTCCAATGGGGAATTTCATTATTAAGAGTGACACCTCTGGTTGACCTGAATCTGTGAAGCAGCTTTCTTGGGACATCCCATTCTTTCTTCATGATCTTTTCGACGGTAAGGCCGTTCCATTTCTCTGGGATTAAGATTTCCAGCCATTCCCCTTTGCGTGTGGTTTTCATGTTCTTCACCTGTTCTTTCTATAGATAGTTACACCCATTTCTTCTCATAGGCGAGTCTGGTAAGTTCTACTCTATTTTTCAACCTCAGCTTTTTTAGTACACTTTTTAAATGGTTCTTGACCGTATTCTCTGTAATATAAAGGTGGGCGGAAATTTCTTTATTAGTTAAACCAGCTGCCGCCAGCCTCATCACTTCGATTTCCCTCGAGGAGAGTGGAGGCTTTTCCTGTAAAGAGGGCTCATCATTGACTAATCTCTTCAAGGTTTGAAGGATAAAGTCTTTGGAAAACGTGCCATCTTTTAAGACTGCATCTATATAACTGTTCCAGTCTGTCGGGCGGGTGTTTTTCAATAAGTATCCTTGAGCTCCTTCTTTCAAAGCTTCAAATAGATGCGTGCTATCCTCCGACACGGTCAAAATAATAATCTTGCTTTGGGGGAGCTTGGATTTAATAGCGCGGGTGGCTTCAAGGCCATCGCATTCAGGCATATGGATATCCATTAGGATGACATCTGGCTCAAGCTTTTCGGCTAGTTCAATCGCTTCTAAGCCATTGGCAGCTTCTCCGACCACACGATAATGCGGATAGGGAAGAAGGATTTCGATGATCGCTTCTCGTGCATGCGCATGGTCATCTGCAATTAACAGGTTATAAACGGGCAAGCTTGATCACTCCTTCTCTTCCAAATGTAAATGAGTATGCTGATCTTTGCGGGAAAGAGCAAACTTCCAATCGACCGATTCAGCTCGCTCCTTCATCATTTGAATTCCATATCGCTTCACATACCGGCCCGATACTTTCCATTCCCGACCATTATCCAGCACTTTAATATGCTTTTTATTCTTTCTTGAATAAGCGATGATCTTTACTTCTGATACATCTTTCGCGTGTTTAATAATATTCATGCAGCCCTCATGTAAAACGGCGAGAAGGTTAATTTTTTCTTCCGTAGTGAATTCACTTTCTTCGAGCTCCCACGTTTGATCAAAATCAATGGCGGGAAGTTCTTTTCTTATTAATGCCTCTAACTCCTTAAGCGAATCTGTCCATAATGGCAAGTCCGGAGTACGGAGCTGCTTGATAGAATCACGTACATTAGCATGAATATCATCAAGGATTTGATTAATTTTTTCAAGTTTTTCTAATTCGGTGGTTTGGATTGTCTGGGTTTTGACCGATAATAGAAAAAGGGATTGAGAAATGGAATCATGAAGTTCTCGAGAAATGGCTTGCCGTTCCTTCATAATTACTTGCTTTGTTTTCTCTTCCTCAAGCTCTCGTTGGTTTTTTTCCAGCAGTTTAAACAACCGCTGATTTACAATGAATGTAACGGCCAGAACGATCAGGGGAGAGAGCCAATTTCCTGCGTCCATGGAGATATAATGGAGAAACCATTTGTGTCTGACATATTCCCAGATACCTATGATAAGAGCGGGGGCAATAAAAATTGCCCATTTAATTTGGTGGTATGACATTTTCTTCCTACTTCCTGTCCATATAAACCTTTTTATCTTATTGTACGGGTATATGCAGGAAGAAAAAAGTCGATGTAAGCGTTTATTTACATTAAGATCATGTAAATAGGCGGATAAAGCCTGTTGACAAATATATTGTTATGTTATACTAGATAGGTTGAATAATTTGTAATTTGAAAGAGGTGTGTGCTTCATGCAACACAGAAATGACATTCGTAACATCGCGATTATCGCACACGTGGACCACGGAAAAACAACACTTGTAGACCAGATGCTTCATTATTCTGGCACATTCCGTGAGAACGAACATGTTGATGATCGTGCAATGGACTCTAATGACTTAGAAAAAGAACGCGGCATTACGATCTTAGCGAAGAATACCGCGATCAATTATAACGATTCACGGATCAATATCCTGGATACGCCAGGTCACGCAGACTTTGGCGGGGAAGTTGAACGTATTCTTAAAATGGTTGACGGTGTATTGTTGGTCGTTGATGCTTATGAAGGCTGTATGCCTCAGACAAGATTTGTGTTAAAGAAAGCTCTGGAAGAGAAATTGACTCCAGTAGTAGTCTTAAACAAAATTGACCGTCCGAATGCTCGTCCGAATGAAGTAGTGGACGAAGTTCTTGATTTGTTTATCGAACTTGGTGCCGATGATGAGCAGCTTGAATTCCCAGTTGTTTACGCTTCCGCATTGAACGGTACATCTGGTGAGGAACCAGAAGATCAGCAGGATACGATGGATCCGATCTTTAAATTGATCATGAATAACATCCCTGCTCCTGTTGATACCACTGAGAATCCTTTGCAGTTTCAGGTAACACTGCTTGATTACAATGATTATCTTGGACGTATTGGAATTGGACGCGTATTTAACGGTCGAATTAAAGTCGGCCAACAGGTATCATTGATGAAGAAAGACGGTTCAGTGAAGAATTTCCGAGTTTCTAAGCTATTTGGTTTCATCGGTCTAAAACGTATTGAAATCGAAGAAGCGAAAGCAGGCGATATTATCGCTCTTGCTGGTTTAGAAGATATCAACGTTGGAGAAACGGTGTGTACTCAAACCAATCAGGAAGCTATGGAAATCCCTCGTATTGACGAGCCGACCCTGCAAATGACTTTCCTAGTTAACAATAGCCCATTTGCCGGCCGTGAGGGTAAATACGTCACTTCCCGCCAGATTGAAGAACGTCTAATGACTCAGTTGGAAACCGATGTAAGTCTTCGTGTAGATCCAACAGATTCCCCGGATGCCTTTACTGTATCCGGTCGTGGAGAACTACACCTTTCTATTCTTGTAGAGAACATGCGTCGTGAAGGCTTTGAACTTCAGCTTTCTAAACCGAAAGTTATCTTAAAAGAAATCGACGGCGTTACTTGTGAACCAGTAGAACGCGTGCAAATCGATACGCCGGAAGAATATCAAGGCGGAGTAATGGAGTCGATTGGTTACCGTAAAGGTGAAATGCAGGATATGGTGAACGATGGTAATGGCCAGGTTCGTCTTGAATTTCTTGTTCCATCTCGCGGTTTAATCGGATACTCTACGGAGTTCATGACTCAAACCCGCGGTTATGGTATTCTTAACCACACGTTTGATGGCTATGCTCCATTGACGAAAGGTCAAGTTGGCGGACGACGTCAAGGAGTGCTAGTTTCTCTTGATAAAGGAAAAGCCTCCACATATGGAATTATGAACCTTGAGGACCGTGGAACGATTTTCGTTGAACCAGGTACAGAGGTTTATGAAGGCATGATTGTCGGAGAACACAACCGTGACAATGACCTTACCGTAAACATTACGAAAGAAAAGCATTTAACTAACGTTCGTTCTGCAAACAAAGATACTACAAGTACGATTAAGAAAACACGTACACTTACACTTGAAGAAGCGATCGAATATTTAGATGACGATGAGTACTGTGAAGTAACTCCAGAAAATGTACGTCTTCGTAAGAAATATCTAAATAAAAACGAACGTGAAAAAGCAGCTAAAAAGAAAAAATTGCAAAATGCAGACGTTTAAATAAAAGAAAAGCCCTTCAAAATCTTTGGATCTTGAAGGGCTTTTTTGTAATTTTTATATTCCTATTTTTTCACATTCACGTTACTTTCCTGATGTCCATGTATTTCCTTCTCGGGTTTTTCATAATGAACTTTAACGGTGTAATCACCGGCAGAAGGGAAAGTATACTTCGCTTGATATTCTCCAGCTTCTCCTTCTTTGGCATCGACGAAACTATGTTTTTCCATCAGGGAAGAGCTAATTTCAAACCTAACCTGCGCACCAGAAAACGGTTCTTCGCCATGTTTAATATGGGCGGTTAGTGTGGATTCCTTTGATGCCTTAAATTCTGTATCATTTACGAAATGAACCGTGTATTCCTCGCCACTTGCATGATCATGGCCATTCTCGTCAGCGGATTCACTATGTTCCTGTCCTACCTCGAAATGGACTAATGGCATCACGTGTACGTCATTAGCTGTGGTATGGGCATAAAGGGTATATTTTCCTTCAGATTTAAATGTATAGGTAATAGAATAAACTCCATCTCCTTGATTATTTGCTTCGATCATATCGGAGTTATCTTGGCCTTCAGAATCCTTCCAAATTTCGAATTCTACTTTCTCAGCATCCTCAACATTCTCCCCATCCTGAGTTACTATTGCTTGAATCATGGTTTTCTTATTCACTGGTAAAGGTTCTTCTTCAAATTTCACTTCTACTTCAGGTTTTGTAACGGCAGAGTCACCAGCATCACTGGTCTGATCTTTCACTTCTTGAGAACCGCAGGCAGCAAGAAGGCTGATCAAACTAATGAGTAATCCGGTCAATATCCATTTCTTCATTATAATACCCCTTTCAATTATGGTCACTTCTTCTAGAATAGCATGGACCATCTTTCTTCACTATGACCCGAGTGGGCTATTCGTGTGGACAAGTGGTGAACAATTCTATTTTATCAAGAACTGTTGGTTGAGGAACTGTTTTAGTCTGGGCTGACTGATTGAGATAAGAACTTTTCAATACTCTTTGCCATTAGGAAGGTTTGGCAAGACATGTGGAATACTAATTCTAACAGTTTTATAAAGAGTTCATAAAACCTGAGATTGTAATATCAATAAAAAAACACGAATCTTAAGCGGATTCGTGTCTTTTTATTGATATATTTTATTAGAAAAAATTTGAAATGATAGTCAACTATTATTTTTTTCGATAGTATGATATAAGTTTTTTACAGTCTTCTCATAAAACTCTTTATCTTTATCACTATCTGGGGTGATATACGTAAGTACTTTTTCATTGTTTCCATTCCACCACATCATACTAATTTCTCTTACTTCAGAGTCGTATCTTGTATAAACGGTTTGGTGGCCAATGCTTTCTTCTTTATAAGAGCCAAAAGATCCTGATTGTTTCTTCTTAATTAAATTCTTTGAATTGGTTATATTGTACTTGATCATTTCACCATTTACACTGTTTGGTTTTTGGTCATCAACATTTATATTCTCGGCGTAATAATTTAATAACAAAGTTTTTTCTTCTGTGCCATCTATATTTTTCTTGAAAATGTATCCAACTTTCTTCCCTAAATCAAAGGGGAGATCACTATCATTCGGTACATTTCCTTTATACCCGAAGGACTCTATTGCTTTATCCTCATTCAAGGGTCCAATCGTGTCCAACTCTTCTGAGACTTGTTCTTTAGCTTTCTCTAAAGCCTGTTCTTCAACACCTTTGACGTCCGATTTTGCATCCCCGTTATTACAAGCGGTTAAAAAAACAAAACATAAAATAAAAAGCAAAACCTTTCTAATACTGGACCCTCCTAAGAGTAACATCTTTATTTCTTTCATATTAGAATGTGTCTTCCAGGGACTTGCTTGCTACTCTGAAATTTCGCTTTTTCTTAAAAAAATTTCGAGTTCCGTTTTTTTGCAAATGGCGGAGGGAGACGGTGAGATTCCTGAGGAAATTGCGGAAAAGATTAGACCTTACTGCTCTGCTTGAGGAAGGTCTGCGCCAACCACTCGGAAAGCGAACCTTTTACTGTAGCTACTAAAATCCCAACAAAGGCTTATGGAATTATAATACGGCCATCTCTTGTATTTATCTATTCAAAGAAAGTGAACTGACCGGATGATAGCGGTCAGTTCACACTTTAGACAGGGTGCTTATCCCATTTGTAGGTATAGAACCTTTCACTAGTTACCCATTTCATTGCTTCAGGATCATTAGCTTTGATACCCTCATCCAGCATTTCCAGCATTCGGGCAGTTTGAGAGATATGAGCCCGCATCGCATTTAACTTTTCCTCTTGGACCGCACGAATGTCATTATGAACATCAGGTTCACCAAGATTTTCATCCGTATTATTTGCGAAAGCTAAAGCATGCAGTTTCGGACGCTTAGAGGGTTCAATTTCTCCAAGAGCTCGTACTACGGCTCGGGCAGTTGCTTCGTGATCAGGATGCACAGCATAGCCAGGATAGAAACTAATCACAAGAGAGGGTTGAAGCTCTTGAATAAGATTGCGCACGATTTGCGTCATCTTTTCATCGTCTTCAAACTCCAACGTTTTATCTCGAAGGCCAAGCATACGTAAATCTTGAATGCCCATCGCCTTAGCTGCTTTTTGTAGTTCGCTGCGCCGGATTTCCGGGAGCGTTTCTCTGGTTGCAAATGCTGGCTTGCCAAGGTTTCTTCCCATCTCACCGAGAGTCAGACACGCATAAGTAAGCGGGGTGCCTTGCTTGATATATGATGTAATAGTCCCGGAGACGCCAAATGCTTCATCATCTGGGTGCGGAAAAATGACCAGGACGTGGTTTTCTTGCTCAATCATTATTGTCACTCCTCTTAAAGGATTTCTATTTGTATATTATTACGCAGATGAGATTGATTTTAAAGCTATTTGTTTGGGAGTATGCAGGAGGCTCATAGCACAGAGGACTGCTGAGGCATTAAGTTATGGAATATGTAAAGAACCCGCTCGGAGAGGAGCGGGTTCTTGGAGGAGTTACTCTTTCTTACTTTCTTCTTTCTTATTCTTAAAAGCTTTTTGCGATAAATGCTTAAAGGCCTTTGCCGATTTATCAACCGTTTTACCTACAGCATCTGTCCCTTTATCGGATACCTTCTTTACAATATTGCCTGAAGAATCCAAGGTTTTGCCTACAAGACCGCCTTCACCAGTAATGGACTTAATTATTTTTCCTGAGGCATCGACCGTATTGTGAACAAAGTCATTCGCTTCTTTAGCGGTACCCTTGATTAGTCCCTCGCTATTCTTTTCTTTACGCTCTTCACTTTGCTGAGAATTTCTCTTCTCTTCGTAACTCAAAAGAATCACACCCTCCTCAAGAAATTTACTATACTTAGATGATTATGCAGCAGCCTCACTTGTTATGAGGGAGGGAAAGGAAGACAGGCCTATAGTCCACTCTTGATTAGTTTAGTTATTAGCGATCATTGGATAGGGATTCATATTCACTAGGTCTGTACTTTCCGCAGCGTAAACAGCGGCGTGTCACCACGTCGATTTTGTGGTAGCCTTTCATTGCACAGCGAATTCTGCCAAATAGAAATTTGATTTTTTTCACTATTTTCGCCTCCGTTTTATTAATAATTAATTAATATCATTATTAAGGTTCTAAAGGATCTTGATTTCTTTACCATGTTCTATTTAAAGGACGTATTTCCATATTTAGACATAGGCTTTAATACCCTTATGCATATTGATCGTCATGCTTTTACCTTATTTACTAATTATTCTACATAAAACGAAAAGAGTCAATATGTTCTCTATAATGAATTTATTTTAGACAAAAACTGACAAAATATTTGAAAATATGATTTTAAGTTTTACGGAATCATCTTAATTTTAAAAAACATTATAGAAAAGTATCACTCTATATAACCTGTGTAAAGAAGTGAAGGTTGTCACGTCAGTGTTTTAGAGGAAGAAAGAATGAAAGGTTGGTGAGGATCAGAGAATGTGTTAAAGGCATGCAGAGGTGAGGAGAATGGAAAGAACAAGGGAAGACATCTACAGCTAACCTCCAAAATATATTTCTTACTGCTTTAGATTAAAAGAGGAATTTCCCAGTTAAGTGTCTAATAATATACATGACGTTCTTTATTTAGAACAAACCTTATAGAGGAGGAAAACTAGTGAAGCGGAATAGAAGGAATAAAATGAGTAGATGGGCAGCAGTAACTGCTTTCATTATCATGCTTACCTTGCCATCCATGGCTATGGCAGAAACAACGACATTAAGTCAAGCGTCAGAGCAGTGGAGTTACGTGGCTTTAGGAGACTCGCTTGCCTTCGGAATCCAGAATGATGGAACGATTGGAAAGAGTTATGCTGATTACATATCAGCAAATTTAGATGAAGAAAACGTTCAGCATGACTTTACGAAACAATTTGCGATTCCCGGGGCTTCTACTGGAGATGTTCTGGATCAACTGAAGAATGATCCAAAGGTGAAACTTGCTGTTTCAAAGGCAGATTTACTAACAATAACCGTAGGGGCCAATGATTTTCTTAATGTATTGAAATCACACCCTGAGGATTTGCAGGATCCTTTAAAAGTTCAGGAACTGATGAAGAATGCGATAACGAATTATTCTCAAATCTTAGGGATGATCCGCCAGGCGAATCCTCATGTTCAGATCTACATCATGGGTTATTATAATTCATTCTATGCACTTCCGGCAGAACAGCAGCAGCCGCTGAAGAGCTTGCTGCTAGGTCTTAATCAATCGATAGAATTGCTCGCGAATCAGCCAGGGGTCTGGTATGTTCCTACTATTGATGCCTTTGAAGGACATTATTCTGAGTACCTTCCTAATCCGCAGAATGTCCACCCTAATCAGGATGGATACAAGACGATTGCCTCACAGTTCTTTATGAAAATAGAAAATCATCTGCCTGTCCAAATCCATCGTATTGCCGGTAATACACGTTATCAAACTGCAGTAGAAATTTCAAAAAATGGCTGGGAATCAGCAAATACAGTGGTCATCGCAACAGGTAACAACTTTCCAGATGCCCTGGCAGGTGTACCGCTTGCGTACAAATTCGATGCTCCCATTTTACTGGCAAATAAGCGGCTATCCGCTTCCGTTATCAGTGAACTTCAACGCTTGCACGCCAAAAAAGCAATTATCCTTGGTGGACCTAACGCGGTATCAGGTTATACTGAGGATCAATTGAAAGGAATGGGAATGGAAATTCAAAGAATTGCTGGAGAAGATCGTTTTGAAACCGCTGCTTTTATATCTGCTTTTCTTCACTCAAAGTCTGATACGGCAGTTGTGGTAAATGGATTGAATTTTCCTGACGCATTATCTTCCGCTTCTTATGCTGCTGAACAAGGATATCCGATTCTATTAACGAGATCGCAGAAGTTATCGGAGGATGTAGAGAAAAGTTTAAAGAGCTTTAAACGGACGATAGTAGTCGGGGGAAGCGGTGTGGTATCAAATGAGTTAGTCACACACTTGCCTAACCCTGAGCGATATGGTGGCAGTAACCGTTATGAAACTTCAGCGATGGTTGCCACGAAGTTAAATCCATCTCACCACGCCTTTATGGCTACAGGTGAGAACTTTGCAGATGCTTTGACAGGGTCTGTGCTGGCAGCAAAGAGAAGTGCGACATTTTTACTGGTGCCTCCAAATAAAATCGATGATTCAATCATCGCTGCTTCTGAGAATTTAGGCATTCATACTTTTACGATTCTGGGCGGGGAAAAAGCTGTTTCTCCTAATGTGGAAAAGAATTTAATGCAGCTTAAATAGTCCCTAGACAAGTAATGCCCCAGGCCATAGGGCCTGGGGCATTTTTTTAGTACTCATCGTTTTGTTCTGAAGATGGAGCATTAAAGCTGCTATCATCTAAGTTTGTGTAACCTACGTAACCAAAACCAACAACAATTAATAAAAGAATTGCAAATAATAATTTTCTCATTTTTGCAGCTCCCATCATTATATTTCTTTACTTTCATAGATGGCAAGCTTATCGCTGCTTCCTGACAAATGCACAGGAAATGTGAAAAGGTTTGAGTAAGTCTTAATGCATCTATTTCGTAAATTTCCCTATACTATTTTACTTATTAATTGGAAAAATTTCAATGCATATCAAGAAAAATTGGGGGATTTATGACACCATTTTCAACCCCGCGACTCCGATGATAATCAATGTTACATAGAAAATTTTTTTGCGGCTGGCTTTTTCCTTAAATATGAAGATTCCCAGGAAAACTGTACCAACCGCACCGATTCCAGTCCATATGCTGTAAGACGTTCCAATAGATAAATCCTTTAACGACAAAGAAAGAAGATAGAAGCTCAAACTAAAAGAAAGGATCGCCAGGAAGGAAGGCTTTAGCTTCTGGAAGCCTCCCGAAAGCTTTAAAAAGTACATTGCCGTCATTTCGCATAATCCTGCAGTAAATAAAAAAACCCATGCCATGACTTTCCCTCCTATTCAACAGCTGTTTCAACAGTTTGACCGTCTGATAATTTCAACCCAATAATCCCTATAATTAAAAGGGCAATAAAAAAGACTTTCAAAGCGCCAATCGTGTCGCCAAGAAAGATCATGCCGATGACCGCGGTACCTGCTGCTCCAATGCCTGTGTAGACAGCGTACCCAGTTCCAACCTCTATTTGCCTGAGTGCTTTTGTAAAAAAGTAAAAGCTGATCAATAAACAAATGACAGTGATTAGTGAAGGGAGGGGCAGAGTAAACCCTTCCGAAAGCTTCAAACCTACTGCCCAGCCAATTTCAAATATGGCCCCCAGGATTAAATGTACCCATACCATCTGTCATTCCTCCCTTGCAGGATATTGAATTCCTAACCAGAAAATCTCCCAGCTTGCTTGCTGACGCTTCTCAAATACATCACGATCGTAAAAGTTCTCCTCCAGAAACAGACCATCAATTAAAGTGTAATAGGCGGATGTTAAGGTTTCGGTTGGGAGAGAACGTAACGCCTTGTCTTTCTTTCCCTGTTCCATAATGGGGCAAAGCAATTCATTCATTTTACTTTCTACCTTAGTAAACATCTGTCTTATATCCTGAGCAAATTCCTCCGGAGGAAAGAAGGTTACCCGTTTAAAAAACAGACCTTCCATCGATTCAGACAAGTGCTGGATATAACGCTTATATAACTGGTGCAGCCGTTTTTCAATTGATTGCTGTTCTGCTGTCGCTTCCAGTGAGGATAAATAATCAATTTCTCGATCGCCTACACTGGCTAATACGCTTAAAAAAATATCGTTCTTACTATTAAAATGATTGTACAGGGAAGGCTTTTTAATGCCGACTTCATCAGCGATATTTGCGAGAGAAGTATGAGAATAACCATAAGAGGCAAAGCATTTGAGTCCTGCATTAATAATAGCTTCCTGTGTCATAAAATCACCTCATCCATTTCACTAACTAACGTTTGTTAGTCTAATTTTAGCACGGGATTTTTTTAATGTCCAGACGTGAACTTTGAAACGAAGAATAGTAAATAAAGGAAAAGGAATTCGTGATATAAAACGAGTTGCAGATTCTCCCTTTGTTCGACACGTTTAAACAATATTAAATAGGGTAATAAATGTAATAATAGTCTTAATTCATATTTTTTGGCCAAAAAAGTGAGAAGGAGACATTCATCTGTGAATAAATACAAATTAGATCGTTTTGAAGGAAATTATGCTATTTTGGTTCAAGAAGATAAGAATGAGCTGTCTGTACTTAAAGAAAGACTGATTGCCTTTGCAAAAGTTGGAGATCTATTGGCGATTGATTTTGATACCATTGGAAATTTGAAACATGTCGAAATACTTACGAAAACGATTCAGCCTGAAGTGAATAGTATGGAAAAGGCATGAGCTTTTAACCTGAGGACACTATGGTCTTCAGGTTTTTTTGTGGGAAAATTCAGGTGTTTCTTATACCCTGATGCCAGGCGTTTTTTCCAGGGGGAAGCAAGTTGCGCGGTTATGAGACCCGCGGCCATCCATTCCTCCTATGACCCGATTCGTTTGGAACTAAATGGGTATTGTTAAGGTAGAGGGAGCTTTTTAGAAATGTTCGGAGAGGGGCATCGGTTGGAACAATGGTCTCGGAATATTTTAGAGGTTTGTGGATAGTGAGAACGGCTCAAAGCATTTCCTTGCTCTTGAATTATGCTATAATAAAACACAAACAAACGTTCTTTTAGGGGTGAGGATTATGGAAGAACTACTGGACGGACTAAATGAATCTCAGCAGCAGGCCGTTGTTTCTACGGAAGGATACATACGGGTTATCGCCGGAGCGGGTTCTGGAAAAACGCGGGCATTAACAAACCGCTATGCTTTTATTGTGAACGAACTGGGAGTTGACCCTTCGAATATGCTTTCTGTTACCTTTACAAACAAAGCAGCCAATGAAATGAAGCGGCGAGTTAAGAAACTAGTCGACGGTGAACAGGACACAGGATTCATCACGACTTATCATGGATTTTGTGTGCGGGTTTTACGTGAGGATATTCACAGACTTTTTTATCCGAAGAACTTTATTATTTTAGATGTAGAAGATCAGAAGATTTTATTAAGAGAAATCTTTGAAGATATGAATTTGAAAATGAATGATAAAACCTTTAAAAGAATTCTCGATAAAATAGGGATGTTAAAAGGAAACACACACTACGTTCAGCAAATGATACTGCGAGGAGCAATGCCTGATGCGGACGATTCTGGAGATCTGGACAGCCAGATTATTCAGCGTTATTTAAAAAAGCAGAAACGGGTATATGGCCTGGACTTTGATGATTTGCTTAATTTCACATTTGTATTATTTGAACAATACAAGGAAGTTCTGGAGAAATGGCAGGAAAGACTCTATTATATTCAAGTCGATGAGTTTCAGGATAGTAGTTTAAAACAATTTGAACTAGTGAAAATGCTCGCGGCACAGCACGGGAATTTATTTGTCGTAGGAGATCCTGATCAGACCATCTATGAATGGAGAGGAGCTGATCCGAAATATATGGTCGAATTCGACAGTTACTTTAAGGATGCGGAAACAATCTTCCTTAATCGAAATTACCGATCTACGCCAGAGATCCTTTCCTTGGGAAATTCTTTAATCCAAAAGAATTACTTTCGTGTGGATAAGGATATGATCACTGAAAATCCATCAGGGGTAAAAGTGGTGCATTATCACGGCAAGGATGAAAATGAAGAAGCTAAATGGGTCGTTCAGCAAATCCAAGAAATCGTCAGCAGGGATGGGGCAGAATGGAAAAATATCGCCATTATGTACCGAGCTAATTACTTATCCAGGTTTATTGAGCAGGAGCTGATTCGCGAGAATATTGATTATACGATCTTTGGCGGTTTTAAGTTCTTTGATCGGAAAGAAATTAAAGATGCCCTTGCACACCTGCGTATGATTGCTGTTGCGGACGACTTATCTTTCTCACGGATTATTAATGTTCCGAAGCGCCAAATTGGAAAGAAGCGGATGCAATTTCTTCGGGCGAAGGCAGAGGAGGAAGGGTTGAGTCTGTATGACGCATTAAAGAAGTACGTGGACCATGAGCGCTTGCTTAGAACCGGTGCCCAATCGTTCATTGATGCAATCGAATCCTTAAAGGAGCGGCAGGCAGAGCTGTCTGTTTCTGAACTTCTGCAGGAAGCCATGCAGCATACAGGGTATGAAGCCTATATGCGTGAAGATGGCGATCAGGAAAGGCTGGATAATCTGACTGAGCTGCTTCACTCGATTGTCCAATATGAACAATCGCTTGGCGAAGATATACTACTAGATGAATACTTGCAAATGATTTCCCTGTATACTGATGATGACCGGGATAACCAAAAGGATTCGGTAAAATTGATGACCATTCATACTGCGAAAGGTCTTGAATTTCCCTATGTCTTTGTCGTCGGAATGACGGAAAATGTTCTTCCTAATGTTCGTGCTCTAAGACAGAGAAAAGAACGAGCACTTGAGGAAGAACGGAGGCTTGCTTATGTAGCAGTCACGCGGGCGGAGCGGGAGCTCTATCTTACGGAATCAGAAGGATTCCAAAATGGCGGCCAGCGAAAATATCCATCACGTTTTATTTTTGAAGTTAATGAAGATTTATATGAGAGAATCGGGCAAATTGATGAAGCTTTGCTGGAAGAGGCGAAAGAGTATATCCGCGCATCTCATCATGAGAAACCTATTGGGATAGGGGATAGTTATGCCAAAAATACCAGAGTGCGGCACCCTGTATTTGGTGCGGGGACTATCCAGGAGATCGATGATAAGAAAAATACGTATCTAGTGTTTTTTGATCAATTAAAAGCACCAAGACCCATCAGCAGAAACTTTAAAAAACTCGAGAAACTAGAAGAATAGGAAAGCAGGAATATAAATGAATGATTTCCTTACAACTGCATGGATGAAATCCTTTTTAGTATTCGCCCTCTGGGTCGCAGCTATTTTACTTGTTCGATGGATCCTATTGTGGTCGTTTAAAGGCTGGAGTCTAAAAAAAGACACTAAAAGAGAAAAATTCTATCAAATCTATCGCAGCATTTTGAACTGGCTGGCTTTTTACGGGATCATCATCTTTCTACTCCTGTACTTCAGAAGTGCTGAGTGGATGTTCGGGCCATTGTTTAAGATTGGGTCAGAGGACGTCTCCGTCGTACTCATGGTGATTGCTGTACTTATTATATCTTTATCGCATAGGATTTCGAAATTAGTCCGTGGGTATTTGTTTCCCAGTATCTATCATCGCTATGAACTGGATCAAGGGATTCAGTTTACTTTAAATAAAGCCTTTCATTATTTAATTATGATTCTAGCAATCATTGTTAGTCTATCAACAGTTGGTTTCAAACTGAGTGCCCTTACGGTATTTGCAGGAGTCGTTGGGGTAGGAATTGGTTTCGGTATGCAAAATATTGCGTCCAATTTTATTTCTGGCGTTATCCTGCTATTTGAGCGGCCAATCAAAGTGGGAGACCGGGTAGTCGTTGATAACATTATAGGTGATGTTGAAAAAATTAATATGAGGGCAACAGTTATTAAAACGCTGGACAATGAGCACATTATTGTCCCCAATTCATACTTTCTTGAGGAGCATGTGATTAACCGTTCATACAGTGATAAGGTGATGCGTCTGGTTATTCCTGTAGGGGTCGCTTATGGAAGTGATGTCCCGCTTGTCCGCCAGCTGCTTTTGCAAGTAGCCGAAGACGAAGCTGCAAGTTCGCCAACGGTCAAAAAGCATCCTGAACCTTTTGTTTACTTTAAGGAATTTGGATCCTCTTCTCTGAATTTTGAACTGTTTGTCTGGATTTCCAATCCGGAACACGTGATTCGAATACGAAGCAACGTAAATTTCCGGATTGATGCTATATTCAGAGAAAACAAGGTGGAAATTCCTTTTCCTCAGAGAGATTTGCATCTTAAAAGTTTGGATGAAACGATTATTCAGCAACTTAAACAAGAACAAGAATGAGGCAGGGATAGACAGTCAAGGACTCAATCTCAAGCCGGACCAAAGGAAAGTTAGAGGTATGCTTTATCGCCGCTACTGAAATGGCTGCTATTTTCATTTTTTCTTCCTTGTTCCTAAGTGGATACAGTATTTTAAATGGAAAACGAGCTACGTCCTGTGGAACCGTCTAGTAATCTTTAGTCATGCAAGACAAAAAACCCGAACGATGAGGGAAATGTTAACGACATTCCCCTCATCGTTCGGGTTTCATTATGGCTTAAAGACTACAATCCGCTGTCAGCCTTAATGTTACTGACAGCGGATTGTATTAAATAGAATTAGCAATCTCGAGAGCTTCCTGGGTGCGTTTATCACTTTCTGGTGTCTGGTATTTTAATTGGTATAGAATGTCATCTTTGTTGTTATACCATTCCATGTACACAAAGTCATCCTTTTCCTGGACGCCAGCCACTGCTCCTGAATTTAAGGGAATTTGTAGTTCGGCTTTCTTTATCGTGTTATCGGGATGAAAGATCGTACGAACGAGAACTTCGGCTTTTTTAGAGGACGAATAGTTCATTTCTACTTGATCTTTATCTACATTTGCTTTTACGTCATCTGCAGTAAATGGTAGTTCATCTGGCAGTCCGATCAGTTCCTGTTTCTCTTGTGATAGGTCTTCCAGTGGTGCTGCAACTTGGTCTGGATAAGCCTCTTTCAGGTCACTCAAACCCAAATGATCAGAAGAACATCCTGCCAATATAAGGAAAAACAATAAAAAAACTATTTTTTTCATAATGTAATAACTCTCCTTACCTTATCAATAGCGGCTTTTAAGCGATTTCACTCGTCTTTATATTTTAGCATAAATTCGTTTTCCTGAGGGTTGAGGTGCTTATTTTTGGGGAACTGTCCGACTAGAGGAGAATAAAGAATTTTCTTAAAATATGAAACTTTTTATTCACCTCTACCGTCTTATAAATAGAGATAAATAAAACGACGTAGGAACCCATACAAAAATGACTTAAAAGAGCCGGCAAGAATAAGAGGGAATTGGTGCACATAGTCTTAACTACACAAATCTGCAACGAAGAAAGGAAGATAACATGGAGACTATATTCATACGTTCTTTTCAAGAGAGTGATTTTTCTGCTGTTCAGGAGATGAACGAAAAGGAAGGATGGCACGGTCTTGCAGGAAGAAAGCAGGATACGCTGTACTCGTGGATCAATTCTGAGCCTGCTCTTATTGCTGCTGATGGAGATCAAGTGGTAGGGTATTTGAGAGGTCTGACTGATGGACTAGTCACACTTTATGTGTGTGAAGTGTTAATTAAAGAAGAGTATCGGAATCAGGGAATCTGTGAACAACTTATTAATGCTGCCCATGAATGTTATCCAAGAACCCGGGTAGAGATGCTTGCTACCGGTGATTCTCAAGAATATTATACAAAGAAAGGCTATAGACCTTTCTATGGTTTTAGAAAATCAGCTGAAGAAGTAAAGGCTTAGTAAAAATTAAAACCGCCAGAAACCTGTTACACACAGGTTTCTGGCGGTTTTTTAAGTCTCGTATATTAAGTCAGAGGGGGAAGGTCCCCCCTCTTGCAGCCGCTTGCTTAGCCCGGGGGATCTAACCGCTCCTCTCCGCTTTTGTTCATCCAGCTCCAGCGCCTAGCTGCTCGTGACATAAGCCATCCCATTCTGTGGCAAAAACCGCCACGGCATGGTTTTGCTTATGCATGTCGCAGCTTCCCAAGGCGCTTCCGCTTTTGTATCATCCAGCTGCGAGTCGCAGATCCACACGGTTCTAAGCCATCGACTTCCAGAGGGGGAAGGTCACCCCTCTTGCAGCCGCTTGCTTAGCCCGAGGGATCTAACCGCTCCTCTCCGCTTTTGTTCTTACGGTCGGTCTACGTAGTGGGCGAGTTTTGCTCCGATGGAACGGGGGATGATTTTGGCGGCATAGGCCATGGATTGATTTGCTTTTCCTGGAATGACGACGCGTTTGCCTTTTACAAATCCAAGGAATCCTGCTTTGGCTACGTCTTTAGGTGACATGGTGCTGTTCACTAACTTAGTATTTTCCGCTTTGGCAGCTTTGAAGAAGTTGGTATCCGTTGCTCCTGGACACAGTGAAGTAATGGTGATTCCTGTGCCTTTCAGTTCCTCGACTAAAGCTTCTGTCAATGACAGGACGTAAGCTTTGGAGGCATAGTAGACGGCCATTCTTGGGCCTGGCTGAAAAGCTGCTGTGCTTGCTACATTAATGATTCCTTTAGGAATATCATATAATGGAGCAGCTTTCATATCTTGCAGGAAGTGATGAGTTAATTCGGTTAATGCGTTAACATTCAATTGCAGCATTTTTTGCTGCTCAATCAGAGGAAGTTCATCGAACGGTCCATTCAATCCAAAGCCTGCATTGTTGACCAGGACTTCGACCGTCTGACCGTTATCCTTCACCTTGTGGTATAATTTCTCAGCTGCTCCTGGCATGGATAGATCAAGAGGAATGATGGTTACCTCATGTTCGCTAAGTTCTTGCTTGAGTTTTTCTAGCTTTTCTTCCGTTCGGGCAGTGACAATGAGTTTATATCCTGCTTTGGCAAATAAGTGAGCGAATTCGTAGCCGATACCGCCGGAAGCGCCTGTAATGAGGGCTGTTGGTTTCAATGTAAATCTCTCCTTTACTATTCGTGTAATCTTGGACTTAATTTTATACATAAATGGCGGTGGGAACAAATATTTACATTCATCTGCCTGGAAATGGATGTAGGAAACAAGAACGGTTGACAATGTTATCTGAATTATATACACTGTTCAAAAGCATTGAGATTAGTATAGAGCAGAGAATGAGAATAGCAGAGTTGAGGCAAGGGATGAGCAGAGCTAAGTGAGCACAGGGAGAGATGGACGAAGGAGCCGTCGGATCGCCTGGGCCGGTTTCTTCTAAATTATTATCATCCACCCATCATTTTACCCCTCAACATCTCATTCTCCATAACATTATGGAGAGGTGAGCCAATGACCACATATCAATCCTTTGTACGTGCGGCAGATTCGTATCGTACAATTCCCGTAACCCAATCATTTTTCACAGATACCTTAACCCCTATTCACATGTTTCATGCCTTAAAGGATGAAGCGGTTTATATGCTTGAAAGCCAGGACCCTGAATCGCCATGGTCTAATTTCTCATTCATTGGACTTGATCCCATGGTTGAAATCAAGCAGCAAGGCGAACATTTTGCTATTCAAGATCTTCACAACCAGGAAGAACGGTATGAATCTTCTTTAAAGGAAGCATTTGAGAACGTTGTGGAGCATCTACAAGTGAAAGAAGCTGAGGTTCCCCTTCCATTTAAGGGCGGCGGAGTAGGGTACATTAGTTACGATGCAATTTCAGATTATGAACCTGTACCGAGAGCAATAGAGGATGATTTGAAGTTATCCAATTATCACTTCATCTTCTGCCAAACCTTAATCGCCTATCATCACAAAACGAAAGAAACAACCATTTTATCGTTCGCCCGCCTTAATCAGCAAGTCAATTTAAACGAGCAGTATGACCAAGCGAGACAGCGGATCAAAACGGTTCAGAAGAAATTGACGCAGCATAGTTTTCTTCCGGATCTTATGCTTTCGGACGAGGCGCCTGAAAATAAGGAACCATTGCTTAAGAGTAATTATGAAGCGGAGCAGTATAAAGCAGACGTAGAAAAGATAAAAGAATACATTCGATCCGGTGACATCTTCCAAGCGGTCCTTTCTCAGAGGTTTCAGGCAAATACGAAGCGGACAGGGTTTGAACTGTATCGGGTTCTGAGAAAAGTGAATCCATCGCCTTATATGTTTTATTTGAAATTTAAAGATGTAGAGGTCATCGGAAGTTCTCCGGAGCGTCTGCTTGAAGTTCAAGATGGAAAGCTTGAGATTCATCCGATTGCCGGCACCCGAAAGCGGGGGGCGACTCCTGAAGAAGATTTAGAGCTTGAGAGAGATTTACTTGCTGATGAAAAAGAGCAGGCAGAGCATCGCATGCTCGTAGATCTTGCTAGAAATGATGTTGGACGCGTAGCAGAATTTGGTTCTGTGACCGTACCTGAATATATGACGATTGGTCTGTTTTCAAAAGTGATGCACATTATTAGTAAAGTCACAGGTGATTTAAGGGATGGTATCTCTCCAATAGAAGCTTTAATTTCTGCTTATCCGGCAGGGACCCTTTCAGGAGCACCGAAAGTTAGAGCGATGCAGATTCTTAGAGAGCTTGAGCCGACCCCTCGTCATCTGTATGGCGGCGGTATTGTATATTTAGGATTTGATGGAAATATCGATTCCTGTATTACAATTCGGACGATGACGCTAGTCAACAATCAAGTATATATTCAAGCAGGAGCAGGCATCGTTGCTGATTCTGATCCCGAAGCAGAATATCAGGAAACATTAAATAAAGCGAGTGCGTTAAAGCGCACGATTCAGTTAGCAGAGCAGGTATTTGAGCAGAGCAGAGAAGGAGTGGAGACGAGATGAAAGAATTGTTGAGCAGAGTGGTAGCAGGAGAGAAGATGAGCGAGCAGGAAGCATTTGAAATGATGGATACGATTATGAATGGCCAGGCAACAACAGGACAACTGATGAGCATGCTTAGTGTGATGCGCTATCGTGGCGAAACGGTCGAAGAAATGACCGGTTTCGTTCAGGCCATGAGAAAAAATATGACACGGTTATCTGTGGAAGACGATGAAATCGTAGATACTTGTGGAACGGGAGGAGACGGATCCTCTACTTTTAATGTATCCACTGCCGTTTCTATCGTTTTAGCAGCTATGGGCGTTAAAGTTGCCAAGCATGGCAATCGTAAAGTTTCCTCTAAAAGCGGGAGTGCAGACGTGCTTGAGCGTCTTGGAGTTCCGATTGATACGACTCCGGAACAGGGAGCAGAGGCACTGAGAACTAAAGGAATGACATTTATGTTTGCCCCGCTTTACCATCAAGCGATGAAGCATGCCGGCCCGGCTCGTCAAGAATTAGGCTTTCGCACAGTATTCAACTTGCTTGGACCGATGTCTAACCCTGCCAATGCTAAGCGTCAGCTGATTGGAATTTATGATACGTCTTATGCTGAAAAAATGGCAGAAACTCTTCATAAACTGGGTTCAAAGCATGTCCTGTTAGCGACCGGCCGTGATGGGCTTGATGAAATTACAATGACAGGGACCACCGATATCGTCGAACTCAAGGATGGTGAAATCAACCGTTTCACTGTGACTCCTGAAGACTTAGGTCTAATGAGAGGGAATCTGGAAGACATTCAAATTACTCATACGGAAGAGAGTGCAGCCATCATTCAGCAAGTGATTGATGGAACAGCGATAGAGAGTGCAACTACGATTGTAACGATGAACGCTGCTGCTGGTTTGTATGTTGCCGGTAAAGTGAATAACCTTAAGGAGGGCGCCGAACTTGTTCAAGAAGCTCTCAAGAGCGGAAAGGTTAAGCAATATTTCGAAACCATCACAGTAAAGGAGAATCGTCAGTATGCTTGAGACCATCTTAGCTGTTAAATCACAGGAAAATCAGCGTCTTTATTTACCGGAAGAGCAAGAAGTTACTCATTATTCCCTAAAGGATTCTCTATTATCAGCTCCATACATTGCTGGATTAATAGCCGAGGTAAAGAAAGCTTCCCCCTCCAAAGGGATTATCCGAGAGGACTTTAACCCTGTTAAAATTGCTCACAATTATGATCAAGCCGGGGTCCAGGCGATTTCAGTGTTAACGGACCAGCATTTCTTTCAAGGTCATCGAGATTTCTTAACAGATATAAAGAAAGTGGTAAAAGTGCCCGTGCTGAGAAAAGATTTTATAATCGATCCCGTCCAAATTGTGGAGAGTGCCTATATCGGTGCAGATGCGATTCTGTTAATCGGAGAGGCTCTTGAACCGAAGAAGCTGCATGAATTTTATCTGCAGGCACGCGAGCTTGGGTTAGAGGTACTGGTAGAAGTTCATAGTGAAGAAACGTTAGATGGAGTGCTCAATGAATTTACACCGCAAATTCTGGGAATCAACAATCGTAATCTTCATACCTTTGAGACGAAGTTATCGCAAACGGAACGGATGGCTTCTCTTGCTCCTAAAGAATCCCTGCTTGTTTCAGAGAGTGGTATTTTTACTCATGATGATATCCAAGAAGTTGTCAACTATGGGGCCAAGGCTGTCCTCGTTGGAGAATCATTAATGCGACAGGACCATTTAGGCCGCGCAGTTGAAAAGTTGATGAGTGGGGTGAGTGTATGATCAAGGAGCCAGTGGTTAAGCTTTGCGGGAACCGGTCTCTATCAGACTTGACTAAGAGCAGTTCCTCAAACGCCTCTCATCTTGGATTAATTTTTGTAAAGAAAACCAAACGATATGCAAGGCCAGAACGTGTGGGACAATGGCTCAAAAGCATTCGTCCAAAGCAAAAGCTAGTCGGTGTCTTCGTTGAACCTTCACTGGCAGAGCTTGAGGAAGTGATGACGTTTGTACCGCTTGATGTGATCCAGCTTCACGGGAATGAAACGGTCTCTGATCTGTTAAAAATCAAAGAAAGCTTCGGGCTGCCTGTATGGAAGGTGATTCATCATCAGCAGGATGGTCTGGACAATATGAAGCTGTTTCAGGGAGTCGCAGACGGATACGTGATCGATTCTAAGGTGGAAGGTGCTTACGGAGGTGCCGGGGTGAGTTTTGATTGGCAAGCCATCGATCAGTACCGTGAAGCGGCACATGAACAAGATGTTCCTTTCTTAATTGCTGGAGGGATTAACCCCGGTAATATTAAAGATCTCATGAACTACTCACCTGAAGGAATTGATATCTCAAGCGGAACCGAGACCAATGAACAAAAAGATTTAGCAAAAATACAAGCCATAATGAAAGAGGTGGATCGCTATGCAACAAGTGTTTCCTGATATGAAAGGACGATTCGGTGATTTTGGAGGTAAATATGTACCGGAAACGTTAATGGGTCCGCTTCAAGAACTGGAAGAAGCGCTTGATGATGCAATGAATGATTCAGCATTTATAGAAGAATATCATCATGTTCTTAAGGAAT
This sequence comes from Halobacillus rhizosphaerae, assembly GCF_046719735.1. Lineage (NCBI taxonomy): Bacteria > Bacillati > Bacillota > Bacilli > Caryophanales > Bacillaceae > Halobacillus > Halobacillus rhizosphaerae. Next base: position 15,843 of record NZ_JAUTWQ010000024.1, on the reverse strand, counting down.
ATGGCGGACGTCCAACCGCACTTTCTTTTGCTAATCAAGTAACAGAGCACTTCGGAGGTGCAAAAGTTTACTTGAAAAGAGAAGATTTAAATCATACCGGTGCTCACAAATTAAATAATGCGATCGGCCAAGCCTTGTTAGCGAAACGAATGGGAAAAAAGAAGATCATCGCGGAAACGGGAGCCGGTCAGCATGGCGTTGCCTCTGCTACTGTGGCTGCCAAATTCGGTTTGGATTGCCAAGTATTTATGGGAGAGGAAGACATTCGTCGTCAGGAGCTCAATGTGTTTCGGATGAAACTGTTAGGAGCTGAAGTGTTCCCAGTATCGAGCGGAAACGGGACATTAAAGGATGCGACCAACGAAGCGATTCGTTACTGGGTAGCGAATTGTGAAGATTACTTCTATTTAATTGGTTCCGTTGTCGGACCGCACCCTTATCCGCGTATGGTCCGCAATTTCCAACGTGTGATCGGTGATGAGTCGAAGGAACAATTTCTGCAAGTAGAAGAAGAGCTTCCGAATCGGATTTACGCATGCGTAGGCGGAGGCAGTAACGCAATGGGAATGTTCTATCCTTTTCTCGAGGACGATGCAGAACTCATCGGTGTGGAAGCAGCTGGGAAAGGCATTGATACACCGGAACACGCAGCTACGTTAACGAAAGGTACCCCGGGTGTTATTCACGGATCTCTTACGTATTTGATGCAAGATGAAAATGGCCAGATCACGGAGCCGTATTCGATTTCAGCTGGGCTTGACTATCCGGGCATTGGTCCTGAACATGCCCACCTCTTTAAAACACGCCGCGTCCGGTATGAATCGGTCACAGACCAGGAAGCGTTAGATGCGCTTAAACTATTAACCGAACAAGAAGGCATCATTCCAGCGATTGAAAGTGCTCATGCACTGGCGCAAGCGTTTAAGGAAGCGGGCAGTATGGGGAAAGAAGAGACTATTCTTATTAACCTTTCCGGCCGCGGAGACAAGGATATGGCAACATTAATGGAGCACTTTGATGAGGAGGCCGAGCATGCTGACTAAAACATCTTTCCAAGGAAAATTAACCAAAACAGAAGATTTATTTATTCCTTTCGTGATTGCAGGAGATCCAACCCCTGAACTAACGATTGAATTTGCTCTTCGCTTGCAGGAAGCGGGAGCGGATGTCCTTGAGCTCGGTGTTCCCTATTCAGATCCTTTGGCAGACGGACCGACGATACAGCGGGCAGCTAAGCGCGCGCTTAAGGCAGGAATGTCTTTGCGTGAAGCGATTAAGTTAGTGCCGAGACTTCGTGAAGCTGGAGTAGAGATCCCGGTGGTTATTTTCACTTACTATAATCCTGTTCTTCAAGTAGGTCATGATGAATTCTTTGAATTGTTAGCCGAGAATGGAGTCGAAGGAGTTCTCGTTCCTGATCTTCCTTTTGAAGAAAGTGGGGAATTCCGAGAACAGGCAGCAGCCAATGACGTGGAATATATTTCTCTTGTTGCTCCTAATTCAGATCAACGGATTAAACAGATCGCCGAGCATGCAAAAGGCTTTCTTTATTGTGTTTCCACGCTTGGAGTCACAGGCGAGAGAAATGAAATGTCTAAGGAAGCTCTATCATTCATTGAAAAGGTGAAAGAATTCAGTCCTGTTCCTGTAGCGGTAGGATTCGGAATTTCAACGAATGAGCACGTAAAATTAGTGCGGGAATATGCCGATGGAGTTATAATAGGAAGTAAGATTATCCGTCTTATAGAAGATAAATTAGACGAGTTAAGTTCTAATCCACAGGCGGCATTACAGAAATTCAGTGAGGAAATCAATGAACTTGTGAAAATGTAAAAATATTAAGCAGAGCCATAGAGGAGCTGAGTAGAGTTGATTTATATGATTGATCACTACGACTCTTTCACCTACAACCTTGTTCAATATTTAGGCGAGTTTGGGGAAGAAGTACTCGTTCGGAGAAATGATGAAGTTACCTTCCAGGACATTGATGAGGTACGCCCGGATCTGATCTTTTTATCTCCAGGGCCCTGTTCTCCAGATGAAACAGGGATCACCATGGATGTTATTCAGCATTATAAAGACAAGATCCCGATTTTCGGCGTGTGCCTCGGTCATCAGGCAATTGCTCAAAGCTTTGGCGGCAATGTCGTCCGAGCGGATAAGCTGATGCACGGCAAGTCCTCGCAGATTTTCCATGATGGACTCGGCATTTATCATGGACTGAATAACCCAATGGAGGCTATGCGCTACCATTCACTTATTGTGACGTTAAAAGGATTGCCGGAATGCTTTGAAGTGACAGCTGCCACAGTTGAAGGAGAAATTATGGGCATCCGCCATTTAGAGTATCCGATTGAAGGCGTTCAATTTCACCCGGAATCCATTGGAACCAATGATGGCAAGCAGCTATTGAAAAATCTAATAGAAGAACGAATTAAAGCCTTGATTTAAAGCTGACTCCAGTGAGAGTCGGCTTTTTTTTATGCGATCGAATTGGATAGCCAAAGTGAAATTTGAGTCATCGTGGTCAACAAGAGGAAGTCGCAGCTAAAAAGTCCGTCACCGCCTAAGGCGCATAAAAAAGGATCACCCGCTCCTAAGAGAAGGTGATCCTCGTTATATTACTTTTCAATATAAGCATATTTATAGGTGTAGTCAGGTCCCATTGGATTAGCAGTCACGTTCTTCACGTAAGGCTTCCATAACTGGGCCTTAGCTCTTTGATAAAGAGGTGCGATGACGGCATCTTCCTGGACAAGCATTTTCTCTGCTTTTAAGAAGGCCTCAAATCGTTCTACTGGTTTTTGAGCAAGCTCATCTCCAGCTTTCTTGATAAGCGCATCATACTCCTTACTTGAATAGCCGGTTTTATTGTTTCCTCCATCCGTAACCCAAAGGTTCAGGAAGGTGTTAGGGTCAATATAGTCAGGGCCCCAACCATAGTTTTCAATATCATAATCCATTTCTTCATCCCGCTTCAAGCGGACTTTAAATGGCACACTTTCTACTTTAACAGTTAATCCATCAAGCTGCTCCAGCTGATCTTTAATGTAAGCATCTAGGTTCTTAGCGACTTCAGTATCACCGCCGAGGTATCTCAAATCAGCTTTCTCAATGCCAAGTTCTTTCTTGGCTTTATTCCATAGTTCCTTAGCTTTATCAACGTCTGATTGAACAAGATCGCCGTTGATTTTACGGAAGTCTTCTCCGGATTCAGGATGTTTAACGAAATTCTGCGGCATATATCCATTAGCGGCAATAGAACCATTGTTTAAAATAACATTGGCCATGCTCTCACGGTCCACTACCATTTGAATCGCTTTTCGGGCGTTAAGATTGGAAAGGACCTTGCTGTTTTGATTCATTTTTAAGAAGAAAACGGTCGGTTCTTCTTCAACTTTAAATTCATCCGAAGAACGATATTCGTCCACAAACTCAGAGGACAAGCCCACTCGGTCGACCGCATCTGTTTCATAAAGATTAACGGCAGAAGCGGTATCCTTGACTACTTTAACCGTGATCTTATCGAGTTTGACTTTGTCTGCATCCCAGTAATCAGGGTTTTTCTCAAGTGTCCAACCTTCTCCATGATTCCATTCCTTCATAATAAAAGGGCCATTGGAGAGCAGTCCGTCTGCTTCCATTGCATATTGGTCGCCTTTATCTTTTACAAATTTCTCATTAAGCGGAAGGAAGGTGCCAAAAGCAGTCATGGATTCAAAATAAGGAATCGGCTTCTTAAGAGTGACTTCGAACGTATAGTCATCCACCGCTTTCACTCCCAATTTATCAACAGGCATATCTCCTTTGGAAACTTCTTCTGCATTCTTAATCACGCCGTCCATCATATAAGGACCATATTCAGAACCGGTGTCTGGATCAATCGCACGCTGCCAGGCGAACACAAAATCTTTTGCCGTAACTGGATCCCCGTTGGACCACTTAGCATCGTCACGTAAATGGAAGGTCCAAGTCAAACCATCATCGCTTACATCATGATTCTTAGCAATTCCTGGTTCTGTCTCCCCATCTTTCCCCAGGCGATAAAGACCGTCTTTTGTAGAACCTAACCATTGTGCCGCCAGAGCATCAATGGTTAAGGAAGAATCCATAGTCGGAATCTCGGCTCCTTCTGTCAGGTGCAGCACTTGTTCTGCGCTTCCTGAGGAATCATTTCCTTCATTTTCAGATGAACTCGTATCTGAGTCACTGCTTCCTGAGCAAGCCGCAAGAAACAAACTCATCATCAGGGTAAAAACTAATAACAGCCCATTAGTTTTTTTCATGTAAAAGCAACCTCCTTGAAAAATTTGAATTTTATGTATATTACAAACACGTTAAAAATTATACATTCAGTTGATAGATTCTGCAACTTCATGACTACGCTGGAAATAGCCATTACTAGTTTGCTATCTGTGGTTACTTACTAATAATGAATCAAAAGTTTTAAGAAAGCGCTATCATCATTGGGGGGTTGGTAGGTCTAAAGTGGTGGTGAATTCTATTTATAGAGGACTTTTATACGAAAAATAAAAAGATCTTACCTATTCAATTTTGCAGTGCGCAGAACACTAATTAGATTTCCTTTTATTAGAGACCTCTAAGGATTCACAGGCCATAGTTCAATAACCGTCTCTGCGACCAATGCCGGCTTGTCCCAATGAAGAAGGTGGGTAGTATGCGGTACAGTTCTCATTTCTGCACCGGTTTGTTCCACGAACCTCTGCCGGGTTTCTTGGTAATAAGAGTTCTCATTTTTCGGGGTAAGGAGAAGGATATTCTTCTTCTGAAGCAGCGAGTAGATGTCTGCGGTTTCGTGCTTGTGCATGGCTAGGATAATATGTTTAGCCGTTTCTCCAGAGGCGTGCCAGATAATTCCCCCATTTTTTTCACGGCCAAGATCTCTCACTGCTTTTTCAAGAAGAGGAGACCACCTTGTGTAAACAGCTTGCTCTGCTGCTAAAAATTCCTGCCAAGCTGCAAACCTATATTCATTAAAATCTTGTTCGTAATGAGCGATTTCTTCCTCCAGTGTCTTCGTCATTCGATGCTTTGTCTGATAGCCGCCATCGATCAGCAATGAACCCTTAACCCGGTTGGGGAAGAGGACTAAATAATACAATGCCGCGAAGCTACCCCAAGAGTGAGAGAGAAAATAGAAATCTTCTATTTTCAGAAGATCGAACAGCTTATCAAGCCAGACGGCCATGTGCGGCAGTTCATAACTGACTGAAGAGTTGAAGGGAGGAGTATTTCCGTGACCAGGAGCATCGATGGAGATTAAACGATACTTATCTTTCAGTTTTTCAGCGATTTCTATGAAACTAAGTCCTGTACTGCCCAGCCCGTGTAGGCAGAAAACAACGGGAGTATTCGCGCTTCCCCATTCCGTTACTTGGACGGACATTTCCTTATGATTTAACACATAGCGGCGCAATGTCACCTCTCCTTTCTATTCATTTTTCAATATTTGCATCAGGGCAGTAATCATCCAATTGCTTTAGAAAATCTTCTCGGTGTCTTGGAGACATGATTGCCATCCCATAGTTTGTGAGTAAAATTTCAATCCGTTGTAAAGAAAGAGCCGGACTGGACATGGGCGTTCGTGTCCTTTTAGCTGCCTTAACATTCTCCAGGTCAATGGTCTTTCGAAAAGGGCCGGAGCGAATGATGATATGCTTCTCGGTTAAAAGGTAGTAAGTAGAATTCCACACCCACAGAAGAATCCCTGGAATTCCGGCGATTAATAGCATTAAAATGAATCCTTCCAGCTGTCCTGGATTCGTAAAAAAGAGAGCATGCACCCCGCCATAAGACGTAGACAGTATACCTAACCAAATCACCAGCGTAATCCACAAGTCTCTCTTTGAAGCATACTTCACCGCCCTCGCTCCTTTCCTCTGATTTGTCTTCATTTACGGTTACGCCATGCAGAAAGTTTCAATTAGGATCACCTTCAAAAAAAATCCTTCCAGAGTCACGCCGGAAGGGAAAGAGAATACTATTTTTTGTAGGTGTGATAAAAGGCAATCGCTGTATCAATGAGCAGTGTCAGGACAAAACCGATCAACGCCCATTTCTTACAATTTTCCCAGATGCTCTGTATTTTAGCGTAGGTTTCACTCTGCACGTCTATATCTTTGTAATGACTTAACTGGACCATGAAATCAGGGTTCCAATGCAAAAGGAACAGAACAACTACTAAGGTTAGTCCATTTATGAATAGTGTCCACAGGGCGATTTTTTTCGTCCAGTTTTTCTGCATTAATTTAATCGCATCTTTTAGAATGACCATTCCCAAGAGAAAATAAATGACTGGAAGAAACCCTGGAAAGCCATCTGTTTGAAAGAAGGGGATAAAGGCCATGGAATCCTCTTCTTGGGAAATAGGTAGACTTAGAAAATGATTTGAATTACTGACAAATACAAGGACCGCCACAGAAAAAATAATTCCGGCAATGGCATCTCCCTTTTTAATTTTTCTTTTCCGATCGGGCAGAGGCGGGAGAGAAGATGGTTTCCAATTTGTCTTTCTGCCCTTTTTAACTTCCTCTGGCAGTGCCCCTGTATATTCAGCAATGGCAAATCCGATCGTTACCCAGGCAAATAGTTGAGCTCCTGTTGAAATTAATAAAAAAATATAATCAATGAACTGACCGATGATATCGTGAGGATCCAACATGGTTTTCACGATCCACACGACTGTCATTGAGACTGCCATAGAAATAAGCACAATCTTTAAGATCCATCGATAAGAATAAAATAGCTCCGGACTAATTAGATAATTTCCAGGAGCTCCATATTTGATTGCCAATTCATTTGGATTTCCAAGCTCAAACAGTACACCTTCTACATCAGCCTCCGTCCATTCCCAGCCGTCCGTTCTCTCTGTGAGCATATCTTCAATTAATCCCCGTAATTCCTCAGCAATGTCTTCCCGCTGATTTTTCGGAAGTCGCTGAGTGACTGCATAAATATAGCGTTCAATCATCTCCATCTGATGGATCCTCCTTTGGTTCGATTAATTCTTCCATACTACGGGCGATCTTCCGCCATTCGATACAAAGCTGGTTGTATACTGTTTTTCCTGTAGAACTTAACAAATAATATTTCCGTGGCCGTGCTTCATTTGTGTCCCACTGGCTCTTGAGCAGCCCTTGTTTTTCAAGTCTGCGAAGCAAGGGATATAGGGTACCAGGTTCCACTTCGATCCCTTTATCTTTTAAAGTAGTAACCAGGGAATACCCGTAATGCGGTTCATAAAGCTGGCTTAAGACCCCGATCGTTATCGTGCCCCGCCGCAGCTCTTGCAGCAATTTATCGACAAGTTCATTTACGTCGCTCATCACATCAACTCCTAGTTTTATTATACTGTATGACGCACACTATTGTATATAACGACATATTGGGTGGTGAATGCATTCTTTTAGATAAATGAAAGAATAGGACAAAATGTAACAGGCATATAGTTAATTATTCAGAAGGGGGAGTACAGATGGACTTGTTATCAGGCGGTGCTGCGACACTGATCATCGGCTCAATCACCTACACAGTCTACCTCATGTCTAAAAAAGAAAAGACGGTCATTTTAGAACCCAATAAAATCAAATACTTTTTCTCCAGGTCAGATCAATCTCCGAAACAGAAACTTATTGAGGTAATCGACAAATCCAAGCATACCCTGGATGTAGCCATCTTTACCTTGACGGAAAAGGACATCGTTACCCATATGTGCAAAGCCACCAAACGAGGCGTGAACGTACGGGTAATTACCGATAAAAATCAGACCAAAGACATTGAAAGACAGAAAGAAAATGTGGAGAGACTCGTGCAGGCAGGAGTACCCGTGAAGGTGAACGAACATGATGGACTTATGCATTTAAAGATCACGATTTCAGATAAACGCACCACGACTTCAGGATCCTATAATTTTACTTACACAGCAGAAGAGAAGAACGATGAAGTAATGCTGGTCATTAAGGATAAAGAAATGGCCGAGGACTGGACGAAGCAGTTTGATAAAATGTGGAACGACAACGCACGGTTCAGCAATGTTTCAGTAGAACCTGAAGAAAAAACAGCATAGAAAAAGGATTCTCCTGATTAAGTGAGGCAGGAGAATCCTATGAGTAATTTAATTAGTGATAAAAAAAGAGATTAGAAGTCTTGCAATTGAAAAAAAAGGGCGGTATAATCATTTTTGTCGCAACTAATTACATACGGGGCATTAGCTCAGCTGGGAGAGCGCTACACTGGCAGTGTAGAGGTCAGCGGTTCGAGCCCGCTATGCTCCACTAATAAAACCCTTGCGCTGCAAGGGTTTTTCTTATGTCTATGAAATGTATAAGAATCTATATTTTTCTTGTTGTTGACGATTTGTTGACGAATTTATCAGAAGGGGCATATTTATCGAATTGACTTGCTGTTTGCTTTGCTCTCTTTTTAGATATATGTCCGTAGATATCTGAAGTGATTTTAGAGCTAGAATGCCTTGCTCTTCTCTGAATAGCAGGTAAGTTCACGTCATCTTCTTCCATTAACAAAGCAACCATAGAGTGACGTAAATCATGTAATCTAATTATCTTTAAATTGTACTTCTTAATTATGCGCTTCCACTTAGTAGTAGGGGTTGTAAAATACAAAGCTTTTCCTGTGCCATGGTGAAAAAGGTACTCGTGATCTTCACCCTCCCAAAATTCCATCATCTTCATTTTTTCTATCTTCCATTGTTTGTGATAATTTTTTAAAAGTTGCATATACCATTCTGGCATAACTACAGAAGCTTTTGAGGATTTTGTTTTCGGATCCTTGATTATAGGCTTTCCCTTTTGGGTTCCTACAATGTTATTAACCACTTGAATTTCATTAGTATCGAAGTTAATATGACACCATTCTAGCGCAGTGAGCTCACCTCTTCTAAATCCACCAAAATGAGCCCCTAAGTAATAAATTCTCCACATAAGAGGCTCTTTATTAAGTGCTTCAATTACATCTCCGAGATCATCACTACTATAATATTGCATTTCTATTCTTTGTACTGAGGGTTTTTTAATTCCATCCATCGGATTATCTTTAATTATTTTCCATTCATAGGCTCTGGCGAAGATATTACATAAAGCATCATAGAACTTCCGAATTGTATCATCAGATAAATTATCTGGCTGTCCGTCTTTACGCTCGGTTTCTCCTGTACTTTTATCATCTAGGAATCTAATGATTTGAATGGTCTTAATGTCTCCAATTCTTTTTGGCCCGAAAACAGGCAATTTGTGATTCCTTAAGCTGCTCATGTAATTTTTAACGACAGTGGGGGAGAGTTCCTTAGTAGCATAACGATCATGCCATTCCAATACGAAATCACTAAGTATATTTTTTCGGGAGCTATATATTCTCCAGCTTCTACTTCAATCTGGAACTTCGCCAATTCTTTTTGTAAATAGTTTTCGAGTTTTCGATTAGTTTTTAGTAAGGCTTTATCGGTGATCCTAATAGTTTTAGTTCTCTTTTTTCTTTTCCCGTTGGCATCATAACCAACTTCCACTACCAATAAAAAGGAATTATCTCCACGCCTTTGGTAACTTGCCATAGCTTTCACCTCCTACTTATATCTTAAAGAGTCTCTATTGAATTGTTGGTACAAAAAGGTTCGTCGGTGTATTTGTTCTAATCGATATTTACAAAGGTGGTAAGAAACATTAAAGTCTTCTCTCCATTTTTCAATTAGGTCAGGATCGTTTAGGTTATATCTCTTTATCATGTGATACGTTAATGATGCATACAAGGTGAAATATTTTGCATCACGTTCTTGTAATTCTCTAAATGCTTTTGGCATCATCGTCTGTTTTCCAACATGGCGCACGGCTTGGCAAAGCTCATGAAAAAAATGCTCTCTTTGTGTGACATTACGCAAAGTGGAATTAAGAACTATTTCCTTATACATTCCAAATCTAATATAGCTTGACTCTACAGGTTTGTAGTCAATAAAGATATCATATCTCATGGCTATAAATTTTATATTGAGATCAGCAGGGTATTGAAAATTACGGCTAATGTACCAACTAGATATCCAATCTTCTAACGCAGTGGTATTGTACTTATGAAAATCCATACCAGTCACCTTCCTTGGTATGATTATGCGAACGTTCGTTCCGATTATCAACATTAAAAAACCATTTAGAAAAAAAACTTTAAAAGAGCCTATTGAATAAAAGGAGAGATAAAGCGGAATTAAAAGTAACAGATATAATCGGCATTTTAGCCTGTGGAAACTAAAAGTATATAACTTTATCTCCAGAAGCATAATGAGATTAACATTTATAGTTTTGGAGAGTGATAGAAGATGCTACTATCGGAAGCTTGGGAAAAGTATTATGTCGATAAAAAGATTGAGGGTTATTCATTACTGACATTGAAATCATACTGCTTACAATTCAATATGTTGGTGAGATACTTTGGAGAAGTTGATACAGAGGAAGTCTCTATAGATCAATTGAAAAGTTATTTGATTGAGGTGGGAGACCATTTGAAACCATCTAGTTTTGGACATAAGGTTCGTTTCCTTCGGTCTTTTTTTAAATGGTTATATGAACAAGGTGTAATCATTGATAATCCAGCAATCAAACTGAAAGAACCTAAGGTTGGTAAAAGAATCCCTAAATTTCTTACGGAGATGGAGATTGAACAACTAAGGGACTCATGCTCAACTCCTATGGAGAAAGCTTTATTCGAATTTTTTTATTCAACTGGTTGTCGTATCGGAGAAGTAGTAAAGCTGAATAGAGAGGATATTAATTTTTCAGCAAGATCGGTTATTGTAAGAGGAAAAGGAGATAAAGAAAGAGAAGTCTATTTCAATATTCGATGTTCGCTCTGGTTGAAGAAGTATTTAGAGGAGCGCAGTGATGAAGATGGTTGTTTATTTATTACAGAAAGAAGACCTAAAAAGAGAATGAGTGTAGAAATTATTCGATACATTATTAAACGGATCTCCAGCCGAGCAAATATCAATAAAGAAATACACCCTCACCAGTTAAGGCATAGTTATGCTACCCATTTGCTAAATAATGGAGCACCAATTGAAGTCATCCAAAGCTTGTTAGGGCATGAAAAAAGTGAAACCACAAAAATATATGCTCAATTAAGTGGTAAGTTAAGACAAGATTTCTACAGTAAATATTTTTAGGAGGTGTACCTATCCAAACGGTGCTCCTCCTATTTATTGTAAGAAAAGCTTGTGGAAAAGAGAGGGATTTGAAATAATTAATAGTAATTACAAACACAAATATCTCGAAACTGAGTCTTCAACTATAGGGCAGGTTAGTTGAAGACTCAGGTTCGAGATAATTTGGACATGATACAATAAATTTGTAGAGAAGCAGCCCTTTAATGACTTAGTAAAGGTAGGGAATAAAATGGATTATTTTTCACCTATAAAAGAAGAAGATTTAGCTGTAATAAGAACCGATAGAATGTCATTTGAACAGTATAATTGCGTTCATTCTTATCCAGTTCATAATGTTCATTCTTTTAAAAGAGTAATCGATGAACTTCCTTATGAAAGAATCCTTTTAGGAGTGGAATTGAGCAAAAATAATTACATTGGTGAAGAAGTAGATATTAAATTTGAATCAAAAGAAACATATCCTTTGAATAAATCAAGGAAGTACCTTGAAATGATTTACCATAAGAATGAATTCATCAAAGAGTCCGATTTAATTAATAATATTTACTTATCAGCTGAAGTAAATGATTTTGTTTTTTTGATTTTAAATCCAATAAAAGGTAAAAAATACTTTGACGGGTTAAGTGAAAAAGTTAGTGTTGATATAGAAGGAGAGCGCGAAAGAATCCTGTGGTTTGAATATGATGCCACTGATATCTATATTGTAAGTTGACTTTTCACTTTCTAGATTTATACCAGTTTCGATTAATCTGTAAACGTAGTGGATAGCTATGGCTTTTGCTTAATGAGCTAACAGAGCAGAATAATTAAAGAGGTGAAGTTGTGTTAAGAGGCATTCGTTTCGAGATACCAAATAAAATTGGAACTTTACTTGCGGATATGTTACAACCAATTGACATTACATTATATAATTGGATAAATCAAAATGAGGAGGCTTACTTTTTAACGGATGGTCAAATTGATAAACCGTTATTTCTTGAAGGTGAAAATGGTTTGGATGGAAACTTTCTTGAAAAAAGAATAAGAGACAATCTATATTATATAATTTTTGCAGACTTAAAGGCCTTTCCTAAAGGGGAGAAGGTTAATAATATTGATACATATGAAGAGTTTTTAGATAGTAACTGTAAACTAGTTTTATTAGTAGTTGACTCAGTTTACTCAACGATTTACTGCAAGGATAAAGAAAAAATAAAATTATTATACAGTAACGCAATAGAATGTAGCTTCAAAGATGTTCAATATATAACTGATGATAATGATGATAGAACAGGATTATCTGTTTGGTGATATTTTACTTATTACTTCTATAGTCTGTTATTCACTCCCAAATATCTAGATATCGAGTCTAAAACAATCGAGGGCGATTACTAATAGAGTAGTTGCAATTTCTTTAACTTACTGTAGATTATATGAATAAGATAATGGTAGTAAAAATTATAAACAAGTTGAGGGGATTGGATGGATAGAGAACTTGAAGAAGTAATTGTTAAAGCATTTTTTTCTAAGAGAATTCAACAGAGAGTTTTATTCGAATTACTTTCTCCCAAAAAACGAATGGATGCTATGGATAGATTATGCCATAATTATTTGTCTACACTACAAGAGGAATTTATGATTGAAATACCAAAGCCAAACTCCAACCCAAAAGAAATAGAGAAGTTATTGAAGAAACAAGGCTCTAGCAATGAATGTTATGCAATTTCTTGGAATGACTCTATCGATGGTAAGCATTTATCCTTAACTTCAGCTTTAGAAGTAGCAGTCGGTGAGGGATTTCCATCAATCATTTCGTGTATCCCTGGGAAACTAGCCTATTTTGAAGCAGAACAAGAATATGGATCCCCTCCAAGATTTATTTTGAAAAGATAAATTTATATGTGCAACTCTAGGGTGCTAAAGTAAAAGAATTGCAATAAATACCTCGACTTCGAGTCTTCCACAAATAAGGGCAATTCTGTAACAAAAGAACTGTCCCTCTTTAATCTTCGGGAAACATAGTTTAGATGTAGTGTTAAAATAAATGTAAACACCATCTAAAAAGGACTGTTGTTGATGAATAAGAGGGAATTTGAAGCATTAATCAATAAACCACCGAATATTAGATATGAGTATTTCATAAAGAAAGTTGTTGATTATGAAGAAGTGTGGGGCTTGTATGATGATGGATGGGCAACTGCTCTTGACGAAGAGAGTAATCTACTTATTCCTTTCTTCCCTAAAAAAGAGTTTGCAGAAAATTGTGCAAAAAATGAATGGGAAGGATATAAGCCAAGAGTGATTGATTTAACCGAATACATAAATGATTGGCTATCTGGAATGAGTAATGATGGAATTAAGCCTTCCATTTTCCCGAATGATGATAATACTGTTATGTTAAATATTGACGTACTTCTTGCGGATTTAGAAGATGAACTTGATAATTATTAATATAACGGGTGTTTAAGTAAAAGCACCAAACATATATCTCGAACTCAAGTCTTCCACAATATGGGGCGTTTCTTAATTGAGTGCAGAAAGGGGAGTACTATGAGAAAAGTCGAAGTACATTCATACGATGAAAGATGGTCCTTAAAATTTGTAGAGGAAGTTGAGAAACTTAAATACATTTTTGGAAATGAAATTGTAGATGTCCATCATATTGGAAGCACATCAGTTCCAGGTTTAAAAGCCAAACCAATAATAGACATTATGCCTATTGTTAGAGATATTGATCATGTTGATCTGTACAACCAAGACATGCTAGACATTGGATATGAACCAAAAGGTGAGAATGGAATAACTAGACGAAGATATTTCCAAAAAGGTGGTGACAATCGATCCCATCATTTACACATATACCAGGCCGGAAATTATGAAATAAAGAGACACTTAGCTTTTCGAGACTACTTAAGAGAACACCCAGGTGAGAAGAAGAAATATGGGGAACTAAAAGAAAAATTAGCTAAACAGTATCCCTATGATGTTGAAGCTTACATAAATGGTAAGGAAAATCTAGTTAAAGAGATAGAAGCGAAAGCGTTGCACTGGTTAAAAAAATTTAACGGTAGGATAAAGTGGAAAGTTTTTGAAATGAAATAACGTTAAGAATAATATGGCCAAAGAAGTATCTCGCATTCAAGTCTTCAAGATATGGGGGCGATTGCTCTATAAAGGGATCGCCCTTAATACATAAAAAGTATGTATTTACACAAATGGTGAAGATTATTTCGATAAAAAATGTTATCTGGAGGGAGTGGAATTTATGAATGTCGATAAGGATAGATATTTTTTAGAATTGGCAATAGAAGAAGCTGAAGCAGCTTTGAATGAAGACACTTATCCAATAGGTGCAGTAATAGTGGATGATAATAATAATTTAATCGCCAAAGGACGAAATCAAGTACATCCACATCAAGATGCCACAGCTCACGCTGAAATTGATGCAATACGAAATGCTGGTCAAGCTATTCTAAATGCAAAAGTAAGTCGTCAAAAATTCGCAATATACACTTCTTTAGAGCCTTGTCCAATGTGTACAGGTGGAATTTTATTTGCAAATATAAAAAAAGTAGTCTGGTTACTAAATGACGATTTAGGGTTTGGAGGTTACAGAAAAATAAAAGGAACAAATGTATTTGATGAAAGGTTTAATGAAGTTGAGTTAATTGAAGAACCATATGCTGATTTAAAAAATAGGCAAATGAAACTTATGACTAAATGGTCCAACAATCGAAACAACATTGTTAATTTAAGAAGTGCTGAAAAGTAGTCAGTTCATCTGCAACTAAAAGGTGCGTAAGTGAAAGTTCTGCTTTAATTATCTCGAATTCAAGTATTACGGAAACGGGGGCAACACTTAGATTAATGAAAAGAGGTGTCTGATGTATCCACGAGCAAAGTCTTTGGGATTAGTAATTCATAATGACTTATTATTACTCGAGCAATATAAAGGTAAGCATTCTAATGGAGAAGGAAATTATTATCGTCCTTTGGGTGGGACAATAGAATTTGGTGAGAGGTCAGATTGGACAGTAAATAGAGAATTTAAAGAAGAATTAGGAACCGAAGTAATTATTCAACGTTACATAACCTGTTTAGAAAACATATTTAAGATTAATGGTGATGTTGGGCATGAAATATTTCAAATTTACCTTGTAAATCTTAAAGAAGAATGGATGTATGACAAACCTTATCTTGAAGTGAAAGAGGGGACAAGGTCTTCTAAAGCTCTTTGGGTTCCAATTAGAAAGGTACTAGATGGAAATGAATTTATTTATCCAGAAGAACTTAGTCAAATAATTAGAAAGTATGTGTTATCTTGAATTCGAGTCTTACGTTAACTGGGGCGATAGATTAAATGTACTTTTCCTGCAATTTTTAATGGAAATTGATATATATTAGTTATGAAAATCACCTACATGGATCGGGGTAGTAAAGGATGTTTTTAAAAATTAAAAATGGACTTTTTAGAAAGAAAGATACAAAAGATAATGATCCTTATATTGCTGTTCCACAGAAGGATATTAACAGAAGCATGAAAGAGAAAATCAGGGATTTAGAAGAGCTTGCGGAAGAATTATGTCCAGATTTAACAAAGAAATATGAATTGGAATTCGAACATCATCAAATGAAGAATCTTAAAATTTGGGTTGTAAGAGACATTGACGGTGATGAGTTGG